>CAYUPN010000001.1:0-143062 GCA_964446605.1 uncultured Bifidobacteriaceae bacterium
CGCCGGTGAGGATCGCGATGTCCTCGAGCATCGCCTTGCGGCGATCGCCGAAGCCGGGCGCCTTCACCGCCGCGGCCTGCAGCGTGCCGCGCAGCTTGTTGACGACCAGGGTCGCCAGCGCCTCGCCCTCGACGTCCTCGGCGATGATGAGCAGCGGCCGCCCCATGCGCGCCACCTGCTCGAGCACCGGCAGGAGATCCTTCATCGAGCTGATCTTCTTCTCGTGAATCAGGATCACCGGGTTCTCGAGCACGACCTCCATGCGCTCGGGGTCGGTGACGAAGTAGGGCGACAGGTAGCCGCGGTCGAACTGCATGCCCTCGACGACGTCGAGCGACGTCTCGAGCGTCTTGGCCTCCTCGACGGTGACGACGCCGTCCTTGCCGACCTTCTCCATCGCTTCGGCGATGATCTTGCCGATGGTGTCGTCGTTGTTCGCCGAGATGGTGCCGACCTGGGCGATCATGTTGCCCTTCACCGGCCGGCTGAGCTTCTTCAGCTCCTCGGTGATCGTGTCGACGGCGCGCTCGATGCCGCGCTTGACCTCCATCGGGTTGGCGCCGGCCACGACGTTCTTGGCGCCCTCACGGTAGATCGCCTGCGCGAGCACGGTGGCCGTGGTGGTGCCGTCGCCCGCGATGTCGGACGTCTTGCTCGCCACCTCGCGCACCATCTGCGCGCCCATGTTCTCGAGCGGATCCTTCAGCTCGATTTCCTTCGCGACCGTGACGCCATCCTTCGTGATCGTCGGCGAACCGAACTTCTTGTCGAGCACGACGTTGCGGCCCTTGGGCCCGAGCGTGACCTTGACCGCGTCGGCCAGCAGGTTCACGCCGCGCAGGATGGCCTGCCGCGACTGCTCCCCGTAGACAATCTGCTTCGCCATGTCTTGAACTCCTCGCACGGGCGGCCATGCCGCCACGCGACCTGACCGTTGCTACTTCTCGAGGACGGCGAGGACCTCGTCTTCGCGCATGATGAGGTGCTCTTCGCCATCAATCTTGATTTCCTGCCCGGAGTACTTCCCGAACAGGATCGTGTCCCCCTCCTTCACGTCGAGCGCCACGCGCTTGCCGTCGTCCTTCTGCTTGCCGGCGCCGACAGCGATGACCTTGCCCTGCTGCGGCTTCTCCTTGGCGGTGTCCGGGATGATGATCCCGCCCACCTTCTGCTCTGCCTCTTCCTCGATGCGCTGGACGATGATGCGGTCGTGGAGCGGTCGGACCTTCATTGTGTGCACTCCGTGTGTCGAACTGGGCTTGAAGAACCGTGGTGAACCGTAATCCGTGGAATACTGCGCGTCGTGCCGTGAAATGGGTGCGCAGGCCAGCAGGCAACCCATCCAGCTGCTAGCACTCGAACAGCGCGACTGCTAATTCTAGTGGCCCCTTCTCGGGGCTGTCAACGGGGCCGCCGGATGCGCAGCTCCGCCATCTTCCGGGCGAGGGTGTTGCGGTGGATGCCGAGGCGCGACGCCGTTTCCGAGAGGTGGCCGTCGGTCTCGCGGAGCGCCCGCTCGATGAACCGGCGCTCGAACTCGCGGCGCCCGTCCTCGAACCGGATGCCGCCGGCGACCATCTGGTCCACCAGCCGTTCGAGGAGCTCACGCACGGCCGGCCTCCGCGAGGGGATGGCCGGTCAGCCGCTCGTAGGCCTCCAGGTACTTCGCGCGCGTGCGGGCGACGACGTCCCCGGGCAGCGACGGCACGGGCGGCTGCTTGTTCCAGCCGATCGCCTCGAGGTAGTCGCGGACGAACTGCTTGTCGAAGCTCGGTTGCGGCTTCCCGGGCTCGTACCGGTCGGCCGGCCAGAACCGCGAGGAGTCCGGCGTCAGCGCCTCGTCGATGAGCAGCAGCGTCCCGGCGTCCGCGAGGCCGAACTCGAACTTGGTGTCGGCGAGGATGATGCCGCACCGCTCCGCGTGCGCGGCGGCGCGCGCGTACAGCGTCAGGGTCAGGTCGCGCAGGCGCGCCGTCAGCTCTGCGCTGCCCAGACGCTCGGCGGCTTCGGCCTCGCTGATGTTGATGTCGTGCCCCGACGCGGCCTTCGTGGCCGGCGTGAAGATCGGCGCCGGCAGCCGGTCGGACTCGCGGAGTCCGGCGGGCAGCGGCACGCCGCAGACGGCGCCCGACGCCTGGTATTCCTTCCAGCCCGAGCCCGAGAGGTAGCCGCGCGCCACGCACTCGATCTCGAGCGGCTGCGTGCGCCGGACCACCATCGATCGGCTGCGGAGCAGGTCGGCATGCGGCCGGAGCCGCTCGGGGAACTGCGCGACGTCCACGGTGATCAGGTGGTTGGGGACGACGTCGCGGAGGCGTTCGAACCAGAAAGCCGACAGCTGCGTGAGCACGCGCCCCTTGTCGGGGATCCCCGACCCGAGGACGTAGTCGAAGGCCGAGATGCGATCCGTGGCGACGATGAGGAGCGTGTCGCCGAGATCGTAGACGTCGCGGACCTTGCCGGTGCGGAACCGGGGGATGCCGGGCAGATCGGTGGCAGTGACAGGTTGAAGGGACGGCACGGATACTCCGGAGGGTCGGCCCGGCCGATGGTAGCAGATGCCCGGCGATGGCGCACCCCGTCCCGCGCTTTTTCCGGCCCCGGATCCGGCATATAGTTAGGGCGCCGGACCCGTGGCGCCGCGGCGCCCGCAGACTCTGGACCACTCCGCCCGAATGCGCCGACACCTCCGCACCGCTGCCGTGCTGCTCGTTGCGGGCGCGCTGATGGCGCTGTTCCTGCGCAACACCGATCTGCGGCAGGTGGGCGCCGAGATGGCCGGCGCGGCGCGGGCGCCGCTGGTCCTCGCGCTGCTGCTCACGGGATGCACGTACGTCCTGCGCGCGCTGCGGTGGCAATACCTCCTGCTGCCGATCGGCCGCGTGCGGTTCGCCGCCGCGCTGACGACGACGCTCATCGGATTCGCGGCGACGGCGCTGTTGCCGGCGAGAGCGGGGGAGTTGCTGCGCCCGTACATGCTGGCCCGGAAGGAGGGGCTCAGCGCCACGGCCACGTTCGCGACGATCGTCGTCGAGCGCCTGCTCGACACGCTGACCGTCCTGTTGCTGTTCGCCGCATACCTGCTGGCGTTCGATCCGGGCACCGCGCGGGCCGATGAAGCGACGTTCGGGCAGATCAAGCTGGGGGGCGCGCTGGCCGCGGGCGCGTGCGTGGTCGCGCTCGTCCTGCTGTTCTTCCTCGCCGGACAGCCGGCGCTGCTCGCGCGGGTGGAGGCGGCACTGATGCGGGTGCTGCCGGATCGGCTCGCGGGGCGCGTGTCGCGGCTCCTGCGGACGTTCGCCGACGGGCTCGGGATCGTCCGGCAGCCCGGGCGGCTGTGCGCGGCGCTGATGCTGTCGCTGCCCTTGTGGCTGTCGATCGCCGGCGGCATCTGGCTCGTCACGCACGCATTCCGGATCGACATGCCGTTTGCGGGATCGTTCGTGCTGCTTGCGCTGCTCGTCGTGGGGGTGGCGGTGCCCACGCCGGGCGCGATCGGCGGCTTTCACTACTTCTACCGGCTGGGCGTGACCGGGTTCTTCGAGGCGCCGGGGGATCGCGCGGTCGGCGCGGCCATCGTCCTGCACGCGATCTCGTTCGTGCCGGTGGCCGTGGCGGGCGTGCTGCTGCTGGCCCACGAGGGGATGAGCCTGACCCGGCTGGGGGCAATCGCCCGGACGGGCGGCGCGGAGGGACCGGCGTGAAGTGTCCGTATTGCGGGCATCTCGGCGACAAGGTGGTCGATTCGCGCGAGAGCAAGGAGGGCGAGGTCATCCGGCGCCGGCGCGAGTGCCTGGACTGCGGCCGGCGCTTCACGAGCTACGAGCGGATCGACGAGATCCCCTACATGGTCGTCAAGAAGGACGGCAGCCGCGAGCGCTTCGAGCGTCAGAAGCTCATCGCCGGGCTGCTGAAGGCGTGCGAGAAGCGTCCGGTCAGCGTCGCGCAGGTCGAGGCGATCGCCGACCGCGTCGAGGCGACGCTGCAGGAGCGGCCGGAGAAGGAGATCAGCACCGCCGAAGTGGGGCAGTTCGTGATGAATGAGCTGAAGCGGCTCGACAAGGTCGCCTACGTGCGCTTCGCGTCGGTCTACCGGCACTTCCGCGACATCGGCGAGTTCATGGACGAGCTCAAGGGCCTGTTGAACACGCGCGACTAGCCGCCGGAGTCCGCGCCGGCGCGCGTCGGTGTCCGATGCCGCTCTCCCTTCGAACCTCCGGGCCTGCCGCTCCGCCGGAACCGCCGCCGCGCGTGCCGCGGCGTCCGATCCGCGACAATCCCCGCCTGCTGCTCACCGGCATCGTGCTGCTGCTGCTGGCCCTGGTCGCGCTGGTCACGCTGGCGCGGCGGACGGCGCGGCTGTCGCCGGACTTCCTGACGGAGGTCGTGCTCTACGCGCTGTCGATCGCGGACCTCACGATCCTGGTCGCGCTGGTCTTCGTGCTGGCGCGCAACATCATCAAGCTGATCGTCGAGCGCCGGCGCGCGCTGCCGTTCGCGCGCTTCCGGGCGAAGCTGGTCGCGGTGCTGCTCGGGATGACGCTCATCCCGTCGATCCTCGTGCTGCTCGTCGGCAGCGAGCTGATTCGCAACAGCGCGGACCGCTGGTTCAACGCGCCGATGGACGAAGTCCTGTCGTCGGCGAACCGGATTGCCGCCGACTACTACGAAGAGCGGCAGACGCTGGTGCTCACGCAGGCGGGGCGCACCGCCCGCGCGCTCGCGCGGCTGAACCTGGGATCCGCCGACCTGTCCGCGGTCCGCGCGGTCGTCTCGGGGGACGTCGCGCTCGGCCGCGTGCAGATGCTGCAGGTCTACCGGACTGCCGCCGGGGACGGGGGCGTCGTCGACGTCGAGCCGGTGCTGGAGGTCATCTCCCCGACGCTGTCGGCAGGGGCCTCGCCGGCGAGCGCCGAGCGCCTCGCGCAGCAGGCGGTGACGGGCACGCCGACGCCGTGGGTGCTGGAGCCGGTCGGATCCGGCGGCGAGCTGATTCGCGCCGCCGCGCCTGTCACCGACCCGTCGGGACGCGTGACCGGCGCCGTGGTCGCGAGCGACTACCTGTCGGGCGAGCTGGCGCAGCGCTCGCGCCGGCTGACGGCCGCGTACGAGGACTACCGACAGCTCCGCGTCCTCAAGGCGCCGCTGTTCGGCGTGTACATCTCGTTCTTCCTGATGGTCACGCTGATGATCCTGGTCGGCGCGACCTGGATGGGGCTTTACCTGGCCAAGCGGATCACGCGGCCGGTCCAGATGCTGTCGGCGGCGGCTCGGGAAATCGGCGCCGGCCATCTCGATCATCGCGTCGAGCGCGAGACGGCCGACGAGTTCGGCGCGCTGGTCGAAGCCTTCAACAGCATGGCGGAGGAGCTCGCGGCCAGCCGGCGGCAGCTCGAGCGCTCCGCCATCGACCTCGAACGCAAGACGCACGAAGCGGAGGCGCGGCGCCGCTACATCGAGACGGTGCTGGAGCGCATCGCGACGGGCGTCATCACCCTCGATACGGCCGGCACCATCACCACCGTCAACGCCGCCGCGGTGCGGCTGCTGGCGCTCGCGCCGGAGTCGGCGGGGCGGCGGGCCGCGGAGGTCTTCGCGCGCGAGGACCTGGCGCCGCTGGTGACGCTGCTGCGCGGCGCGTCCCGGCCGGACGGGGAGCCGGCGGCCCGCGAGGTCGCCCTCGTCCGGGAGGGGCGCGACCTGCACCTGGTCGCGGTCACGACGCCGCTCATCGGCGAGGACGGCACGCCCGAGGGCACGGTGCTGGTGTTCGACGACGTCTCGCCGCTGGTGCGGTCGCAGAAGGTCGCGGCCTGGCGCGAGGTGGCGCGCCGGCTGGCGCACGAGATCAAGAACCCGCTGACGCCGATCCAGCTCTCGGCCGAACGGCTGCGGCGCCACTTCGGCGGCGCCCCGCCGGCCACGGCGACGCTCGTGGCCGAGTGCACCGACACGATCATCGCGGAGGTCGAGTCGCTCAAGGGGCTCGTCGACGAGTTCTCGCAGTTCGCGCGCATGCCGCCGCCCAAGGCGGTTCCGACGGCGCTGGACCGGCTGCTCGACGAGACGCTGGCGCTCTACGACGGGCTCTTCGCGGACATCCGGTTCGAGCGCCGCTACGCGCCCGGGCTGCCGCCGGTGCGGGTCGATCCGGAGCAGATCCGCCGCGTCGTGATCAACGTGATCGACAACGCGATCGAGGCGATGCAGCGCCGCGGCTCGATTGCCATCGAGACCAGCCGCGACGGCGTCAACAACGTCGTCCGCCTGATCATCGCCGACGACGGCCCGGGCATTCCGGAGGCGGACCGGGACAAGCTGTTCCTGCCGTACTTCTCGACGAAGGGGCGGGGCAGCGGCCTCGGCCTCGCGATCGTCCGGCGCATCGTCGCGGAACATGGCGGGGCGATCGAGGTCACCGGGAACGAGCCGCGCGGCACACGGTTTACGATTGAGCTGCCGGGATGATCGTTCCGTCCCGTGATGTCACCGGAGGTGCAGGCCGTCCTACGGCGCACATGACCCATCGGATTCTGATAGTGGACGACGAGCCCGGGGTGCGCAGCGCGCTCGGAGGCGTGCTGCGCGACGAAGGCTATCTGGTCGACGCGGTCGGCACGGCCGAGGAGTGCCTCGATCGCGCCGCGCGGCAGGCGCCCGACGTGATCGTGCTCGACATCTGGCTGCCCGGCATGGACGGGCTCGCCACGCTGGCCAGGCTGCGCGAGCGCGGCGTCGACTCGCAGGTCGTGATCATCTCGGGCCACGGCAACATCGAATCGGCCGTCCGCGCCATCAAGCTCGGCGCGTTCGATTTCGTCGAGAAGCCGCTGTCGCTCGAGAAGACGGTGCTGGTCGTGCGCAACGCGATCCGGCAGCGGTCGCTCGAGGCGGAGAACCGGGATCTGCGCGCCCGCGTGGACCGCCGCCTGACGATGATCGGCGAGAGCCACGCGATGGCGCAGCTGCGCGAGCAGATCGCCATGGCGGCGCCGACCAACGGCCGGGTGCTGATCCTCGGCGACAACGGCACCGGCAAGGAGCTCGTCGCGCGCACGATCCACGCGCTCAGCCACCGGCGCACCGGGCCGTTCGTCGAGGTGAACTGCGCGGCGATCCCCGAGGAGCTCATCGAATCGGAGCTGTTCGGCCACGCGCGCGGCGCGTTCACGGGCGCCGTGTCGGATCGGCGCGGCAAGTTCGAGGCCGCCGACGGCGGCACGATCTTCCTGGACGAGATCGGCGACATGAGCCTGAAGACGCAGGCCAAGGTGCTGCGCGTGCTGCAGGAGCAGGTGGTCGAACCGGTCGGCAGCCGCCAGCAGGTCGCCGTGGACGTCCGGGTGATTGCCGCGACGAACAAGGACCTCGCCGCGGCGATCCGCGCCGGGGAGTTCCGGGAGGACCTCTACTTCCGCCTGAACGTGATTCCGATCTTCGTGCCGCCGCTGCGCGAGCGGCGCGAAGACATCCCGCGGCTGGCGGAGTTCTTCATGACCGGCTTCGCGCAGGAGTACGGGCGCCGTCCGAAGGCGTTCGATCCCGAGGCCATCGACCGGCTGCAGCGCTACGAGTGGCCGGGGAACGTGCGCGAGCTGCGCAATCTGATCGAGCGGCTCGTGATCATGGTGCCCGGCGACACCATCGGCGCCGAGGACCTGTCGTTCCTCCGATCCGGCGAGACCGCGCAGCGGAGCGACGGCGAGCCGGCGGGGGAGCCGCTGCTCCCGCTGCACGAGGCGCGCGATCGCTTCGAGCGGGAGTACATCCTGCGGGCGCTGGCGCGCCAGCACGGCAACATGTCGCGGACCGCCGAGGTGCTCGGCGTCGAGCGGAGCAATCTCTATCGCAAGATGCGCGCGTTCGGCATCACGCCGGCGCGTCGGACGGACGGGACGGAGGAGTGAGCGCCTGCGCCCGCAGGCGGTGCTCCAGGACGCAGTCGGGCGTGAACCGCGCGATCTGCAGGTAGTACTCCGCCGCGGCGAACAGCGCGGCCTGCGGCACCAGCCCGATGATCTCGCTCTCGAGCACCGCGACGCCGTAGCGCGCGGCTTCCCGCTTGACGAGCTCGAAGACGCGCGGAATCGGCGTGCGCGCGTGGTTCGTCAGGTTCATCGAGACCTGCGCGATCCGTCGGTCCTCGAGCAGCACTCCGATCGCCTTGACGTCGCGCAGCCCGCCGCCGCTGGCGCGCACGGCCTCGGCGATCTTCCGCGCGACGTCGACGCGGTCCGTGGCGAGATTGATGTTGTAGGCGATGAGCGGCTGGCGCGCGCCGACGACCGTCGCGCCGGCCGTGGGATGCGGCGCGCGCGGACCCGCGTCGGGCGTCCAGTCGGGCAGAGTCATCCGCGCCGTCAATCCCTCGAAGCCCCCGCGCCGGATCGTCTCGAGCCGCTGGCGCTCGGGAGACAGGGCGGCCTCCTCGTAGAAATAGACCGGCACGCCGAACCGCGCGGCTAGCTCGCGTCCGACCTCGTGCGCCAGCGCGACGCATTCAGGCATGCCGGTTTCGCCGAGCGGCACGAACGGGACGACGTCGGCCGCGCCGATGCGCGGGTGGGCGCCGCGATGCACGCGCAGGTCGATGCGCGCGACGGCCTGCTCGACGAGCGCGAGCACCGCGTCGCGCAGCGGAGTCCGTTCGCCCGCGAGCGTGAGGACCGATCGGTGGTGCGAGGGATCGGACGTGCGGTCGAGGAGCTGTACGCCGGGAACCGCCGTCGCGGCTGCGGCAATCGCATCGACGACCGCGTGATCCCGCCCTTCGCTGATGTTCGCGACGCAGGCAATCAGACCCATGAGCTCGCCGCGTTCATTGTCGCGCCCCGGCGCGCGCGGGCGCAAATCGCGCAGGACGTGCGTTGACCCGGCGCGCGGATTGCCGGATAATCGCAGGGATTTCCCGCGCCCGCACACGGCTGCCGATGTCCGATCCCGCACGCTCCAACGACCCGCGCGCCGCGGATCCGGCGGACGATCGCGATGCACGCGTCGAGCAGTTGCTGCTCGGCGGCCTCGACCACTATTTCGCGGGGCGTTATGAACAGGCGGTCCATGTCTGGACGCGCGTCCTGTTCCTCGACCGGGGCCATGCCCGCGCCCGGGCCTACATCGAACGCGCCCGCAGCGCGATTGCCGAACGCCAGCGTCAGTCCGACGAACTGCTGCACCGCGGCACGGCGGCCTTCGAGCGCGGTCAGACCGACGCCGCGCGCTCGCTGCTGACAGCCGCCGTCGAGCAGGGCGCGGCGCCCGAGGTCGCGCTCGGTTACCTGGAGCGTCTGGATCGGCTCGACGCGCCGCCGCGCAAGGGGCCCTCGCGGCTCCTGCGGCGACCCGGCGCCGCCGGTCGCCCGGGCATGCCGGAGCGCCGCGGGATGGCGGTGCTCTGGATGGCGCTCGCCGCGGCCGCCGCAATCGGTGTGGTCTCCTACGTCGGGACGATCGCCGAGCTGATCGATCCGTCGGTGGGGCAGCGCGGGGCGCCGGCGCCCGTGCGCGCCGAGGCGCTGCCCGTTCCGCGCCCGAGCGACCTCGACCTGGCGCGCGCGCGACGGCTCTTCGCGACCGGCCACGCTGCCGACGCGATGCGCGCGCTCGAGCGGATCGCGCCGACGGACCCGCACCGGGCCGAGGCCGACCGGCTGCTCGCCACGATCCAGCGCACGCTGCTCGCGACACTCGGTCCGCAGGAACCCGGACTGCCGGGGAGGCCTGCGCTCCGATGAAGTGCCCGACCTGCGGTTACATCGGCTTCGAGGCGGCGGACCGCTGCCGCAACTGCGGCTATGACTTCACGATGGCGGCCCCGGCCAGAACCTCACCGGACCTGCCGCTCCGCGCGAACGAGAACGAAGGCGTGCTGCGCGATCTCGATCTCGCGGTGCCGCCGGTCGGGCGCGCCGCGAGCGACGCGCCGCCCGATCTCGATCGCGTGATGAGCAGCCTCGATCGCATGCTGGGCGAGCCGGCGGCTCCCGATCTGCCGCTCTTCGACGGCGAGGATTTGCCGCCGCTGATTTCGGCCGATGCGCCGCCGCGCCGTCCGCTCGCCGTCCGCCGCGCGACGCCCGATCCGTCGCGGCTCCGGCCGAAGCCGGTCCGCCACAGCCGGACCCCGCAGGAGCCGGAACTGCCGCTGCCAACGCCGTCGCCCGAGCCATCGGCCCGACCGGACGCGCACGCGGTCCCCGCCGATCCGTTTCCCGGCGCGCCTCCCGCGGCGCGGGCGCTGGCCGCCGTCGTGGACGCCGGTCTGCTCGGCGCGATCAACCTCGTCGTCGTGTACTTCACGCTGAAGATGTGCGGCCTCACGACCGCCGACGTGGCGCTGCTGCCGGCCGTGCCGCTCGCCGCGTTCTTCCTCATGCTGAACGGCGGCTATCTCGTGGCGTTCACCGCGGCCGGCGGGCAGACCATCGGCAAGATGGCGTTCGGCCTGAAGGTGGTCAGCGGCGGCAACGGTCCGGTCTCGGCGGGCGTCGCCGCGCTGCGTGCCGCCGGCTGCCTGGCCTCGGTGGTGTCGTTCGGGCTCGGCTTCGTGCCCGCGCTCGTCGCCGACGGCGGACGCGCGATCGAGGATCGCCTCGCCGACACGCGCGTCGTGCGGCTGGCACAGGACGCCGGATGACGATGCGGCTGGCGGTGTTCGTCTGCACGTTCGGCTACATCGGGTACTTCCCGTTCGCGCCGGGCACGGTCGGATCGGCTGCCGGTCTCGTCGTCTACGGTCTCCTCCGGCTGGCGGGGGCGCCGCCGATCGCCGACCTGGTGCTCGCTGCCGTGCTGTTCGCCGCCGGCGTCTGGAGCGGCACGCTCGCCGAGCGTCATTTCGGCGGCACCGATCCGGGACCGGGCGTGATCGACGAGGTCGTCGGCATGCTGGTGACGCTGATGTTCCTGCCGGCGGGCTGGGTGCTCGCCGCGATCGGCTTCGTCGTGTTCCGCGCGCTCGACGTCGTGAAGCCGTGGCCGGCCGGCCGGTTCGAATCGCTGCCGGGCGGACTCGGCATGATGGCCGACGACGTCATGGCGGCGGTGTACGGGAACCTCCTGATGCGCGGGGCGGTGACGCTGGCCCCGGCGCTCTTTCCGTTCTGAATGCGCCCTCTCGAGTGGGCGGAAATCGTCGCGGTCGGATCCGAGCTCCTGACCCCGTCGCGGATCGACACCAACTCGCTCACCATCACGTCGCGGCTGAACGCCGCCGGCATCCGGGTCCGCGCGAAGGCGGTCGTCGGGGATCGCGCCGCAGACCTGGCGCAGGTGTTCGCGGGAGCCTTGCGGCGCGCGGACCTCGTCGTCCTCACCGGCGGCCTCGGGCCGACGGATGACGACGTGACGCGCGAGGTCGTCGCGAAGGTGCTCGGTCGAGAGCTGCACGAGGACGCGTCGATCGTCGAGCGGCTCAGGACACGCTTCGCACGGCGCGGCCTCCCGATGCCGGAATCGAACCGGCGCCAGGCGCTGGTGCCGGAGGGCGCGGTCGTGCTGCCGAACGCCAACGGCACCGCGCCGGGCCTCTGGATCGAGCACGGCGATCAGCTCGTCGTCCTCCTGCCGGGACCGCCGCGCGAGCTCGTGCCCATGTTCGACGCGCACGTGCAGCCGCGCCTGGAGGCCATGAGCGGCGGCGTGCGCCTGCACTCGCGCATCGTCCGGGTGTTCGGGCGTGGCGAATCGCACGTCGAAGAGGCGATACGGCCGCATCTCGCGTCGTGGGCGTCGGCCTCGCCGCCGATCGAGGTCACGATCCTCGCGGCACGAGGCGCCGTCGATCTGTACCTGAACGTTGCCACCGCGTCCCAGGCGGAAGCGGCGGCCGTGCTGGATCGCGCGGTCGAGGAAGCCGCGGCCTCGCTGGGCGATGACGTCTACAGCCGGTCGGAGCAGGGCATCGAGGAGCTCGTGGGCGCGCTGCTGCGGGAGCGCGGCTGGCGGATCGCGGCGGCCGAGTCGTGCACCGGCGGTCTGCTCATGGGCAGGCTCACGGATGTGCCGGGCAGTTCGGCGTACGTGCACAGCGGCGTCGTGTGCTACAGCAACGAGGCGAAGACCGCGCTCGTCGGCGTCGACCCTGCGCTCATCGCGGCGCACGGGGCGGTGAGCGAGCCGGTGGCTACGGCGATGGCCGACGGCATCCGCCAGCGGACCGGCGCGGAGGTCGGCATCGGCATCACCGGCATCGCCGGACCGGGTGGCGGAAGTCCGGAGAAGCCGGTGGGCACGGTGTGCTATTCCGTGCGCACGCCGGACGGGGCGGTGACGCGCACGCGCTGGAGCACGGGCGGGCGCGAGCTCGTGCGGGCCATCGCGGTCCACACGGCGCTCGACATGCTGCGCCGCCTGATGACGGGGCGGCCCGTGCCGTGAGCCGCCGCCTGTTTCTCGCGATCGATCTCGACGAGGGCGCGCGCACCCGGCTCGGTGCGCTGGCCGCGAATCTGCGGATGCGGCTCGACCGGGAAGGCGGACCGCGGGTGACGTGGGTGGCGCCGGACCGGATGCACGTCACGCTGCATTTCCTCGGGCAGGTCGAGGAGAGCCGCGCCGAGTCGATCGTCGCCGCGATGGCGCCGCCGATTGCGGTGCCCGCCTTCACGTTGACCATCGACCGGCTCGGCGCGTTTCCGGCGCGCGGCCGCCCGCGTGTCGTCTGGGCGGGCGGACCGGCCGCGCCGGCGATCGGCGAGGTGCATCGGCTCATGGGCGCGCGGTTGGCCGCGTGCGGCTGCGTGCTCGACGAGCGGCCGTTCAGCCCGCACGTCACGCTGGGGCGCGTGCGGGAGCCGCGCGGTTCACTGCCCGCGCTCCCGCGGATCGATCCGCCGATTCACGTCGGGATCGCCCGCGTCACCCTGTACGAAAGTCAGCTATCCTCGGAAGGTCCGCGCTACACGCCGGTCGCGTTCACCGCGCTGGCGGCTGACGGCTGATCGGCATGTTCATCGCTTCCGCGCTCCTCGGCTATCTCCTGGGATCGATTCCGTTCGCGTTCTTCGCGGGCCGGATGCGGGGTGGTGTCGACATCCGCCGCATCGGCAGCGGCAACGTCGGCGCCGCCAACGTGCTGCGCGCCAGCGGCACCGGCATGGGCGCCGCCGTGCTGCTCCTCGATCTCGCGAAGGGAGCCGCCTCGGTGTTGTGCGCGCATCGGCTGGGCGCCGGTGATGACGCACGTGCGCTGGCGGGGCTGGCGGCGGTTGTCGGACATGTCTACCCCGTGTGGCTGTACGGACGCGGGGGCAAGGGCGTGGCGACGGCCGCGGGCGCCTTCGGCGTGCTCGCGCCCCAGGCGGCCGCCGCGGCTGCGGCGCTCTTCGTGGCCGCGGTCTGGCTCACACGCTTCGTCTCGGTCGGCTCGATGCTGGCGGCGGCCGCGCTCGCGCCGCTGGCGTGGCGCACCGGCGCGCCGCGGGCCGTCGTCCTCGCCGCCGCGTGTGCCGGCGCGCTCGTGCTCTTCCGGCATCGCGGGAACCTCGCGCGAGTGCTGGCAGGCAGCGAGCGTCGGCTCGGGCAGCGGGTGACCTCATGAGCCGCATCGCCGTCATCGGCGCCGGCGGCTTCGGCACGGCGCTCGCCGTGCACCTGTCCGGCGTGGGGCATGCCGTGCGCCTGTGGGCGCGCGACGCCGCGTTCGCGGCGGAGCTGCAGCGCGGCCGGCGCAACGAGATCTACCTGCCTGGCATCGAGTTGCCGTCCGGCGTCATGGTCACCGGCGACCTTGCCGCCGCGCTGGACGGAGCGGACTTCGTCGTCACGGCCGTGCCCTCGCACGGGCTGCGCGCGGTGATGACGCGTGCCCGCGACCACGTGCCGCCGGAGGCGGTGGTCGTCAGCACGACGAAGGGGCTGGAAGAGGGCACGCTGCTGCGGATGTCGGAGCTGTTGCGCGACGTGCTCGGGCCGGGGGCGCGCATCGCCGCGCTCTCCGGGCCGAGCTTCGCGATCGAGGTCGCGCGCGGTCTGCCGACCGCGCTCGTCGTCGCGTCGGAGGATGACGAGTCCGTCGCGGCGGTGCAGCACGAGTTCCGCGGACCGTACCTGCGGCTGTACGGGAGCGGCGACGTCGCGGGCGTCGAGCTGGGCGGCGCGTTGAAGAACGTCATCGCCATCGCGTCGGGCGTGGTCGACGGGATGGGACTGGGGCCGAACGCCGGCGCGGCGCTGATCACGCGCGGGCTGGCGGAGGTCTCGCGGCTGGCCTGCGCGTTCGGCGCGCGCCGCGACACGCTGGCGGGGCTCGCCGGACTCGGCGACCTGGTGTTGACCTGCACGGGCGCGCTCAGTCGCAACCGGCAGGTCGGCATCGCGCTGGCGGCAGGACGTCCGCTCGCCGAGATCGTCGGCGGCACGAAGATGGTGGCCGAGGGCATCCGGACGACCGGCGCGGCGCTGGCGCTCGGCGCGCGCACCGGCGCGGAGCTGCCGATCGCGAGTCAGGTCGCCGAAGTGCTGGCCGGCCGCAAGGACGCGCGCACCGCGCTGGAAGAGCTGATGCTGCGCCGGCAGCGCGCCGAGGCGGACGAGCCCGGATGATAGACTCGATCGAATGGGGCTGTTCGATCGGCTCAAGGAAGGGCTGACCCGGACCAAGCAGCAGATCGTCGAGCGCTTCGACGACATCGTCCGGCGCGCCGACGAACCCGAACGGCGCTCGCGTCCGGTCGACGTCGAGACCATCGAGGAGCTCGAGGAGCTGCTCATCTCGGCTGACGTCGGCGTCGCGGCGACCGAGCGCATTCTCGACGCCGTGCAGGGACGGGTTCGGCGCGGCGAGAGCCTGCGCGAGCTGGTGAGCGACGAGATCCGGCGGTTGTTCGCCGAGGCCGACCAGTCGGTGCCCGACGGCCGCCCGCACGTGATGCTCGTCGTCGGCGTGAACGGCACGGGCAAGACGACCACCGTCGGCAAGCTCGCGAACCTCGCGAAGAAGGAAGGGCAGCGGCCGCTGATCTGCGCCGCGGACACCTTCCGCGCCGCGGCGGTCGATCAGCTGCAGATCTGGGCCGACCGGGCCGGGGTCGAGATGATCCGGACGCGCGAAGGGGCGGATCCGGCGGCCGTCGTGTACGACGCCGTGACGGCCGGCCGCGCGCGCGACCGCAGCCCGGTGCTCGTGGATACCGCCGGCCGGCTCCACAACCGGGCCAACCTGATGCAGGAGCTCGAGAAGATCCGGCGCGTCGCCGCGCGTGAAGTGCCGGGTGCGCCGCACGAAGTGCTCGTGGTGCTCGACGCCACGGTGGGGCAGAACGGCGTCGCCCAGGCGCGCGAGTTCACGAAGGCGGCGGGCGTGAACGGAATCGTGCTGACGAAGCTCGACGGCACCGCGAAAGGGGGCGTCGCGGTGGCGATTGCGCACGAGCTGAAGCTCCCGATCCGCTATGTCGGCGTGGGCGAGGGCATCGACGACCTGCTGCCGTTCTCACCCGACGAGTACGTCACGGCGCTCTTCGAGGAGAGCTGGTAGGCGCCGGATCGCCGGCGTTTCCGTTCCTGCAGACACCCATGCACGCGCTGATGCGCCGCGCGCTGCAGCTCGCGGCACGCGGGCGGGGCATGACGAGCCCCAATCCGATGGTCGGGGCCACCGTCGTGCTGACCGACGGCACGATTGCCGGCGACGGCTGGCATCGCCGTGCCGGCACGCCTCACGCCGAGGTGCACGCCCTCGACGCGGCCGGCGAACGCGCACGCGGGGCCACGCTGATCTGCACTCTCGAACCCTGCTGTCATCACGGCCGCACCGGTCCCTGCACCGAGCGCATCGTCGCGGCCGGCATCCGCCGGCTGATCGTCGCCACGGTGGATCCGAATCCGCGCGTCGGCGGCCAGGGGCTCCGCTGGCTGGCCGCGCAGGGGCTCGACGTCTGCGAGGGGGTCGAGCGGGCCAGGGCGCTCCGGCTGAACGCGCCGTTCTTCACCGTCATGCGGCAGGGGCGTCCATGGGTCATCCTGAAAGCCGCCGTCAGCGCGGATGGCCGCATGGCGGCACGCTCCGGCGCGCGCACGGCGATCTCGTCGCCCCCGGCGAACCACCGCGTGCAGCGGCTGCGTGCCGAGGTGGACGCCATCGCGGTCGGCAGCGGAACCGTGCTGGTGGACGACCCGGTGCTGACGGTGCGCGACGTGTTCCGCGCGCGCCCCCTGACCCGCGTGATCTTCGACCGGCGACTCCGGATTTCCCCGGCGGCACGCCTCTTCGGGACCCTCGACGCGGGGCCCGTGGTGCTCGTCGCCAGCGAGGCTGCCGTCCGGGCCCGCCCGCGTGACGTCGACGCGCTCGAGGCCGCCGGGGCGCAGATCGTGGCCGCCGAGGGGGTCGCCGATGCGCTCCGGCACCTGGCCGCGTCGGGCGTCCAGTCGCTGCTGCTGGAGGGAGGGCCGACGCTGCACCGGGCCTTTCACGAAGCAGGTATGATCGATGAGGTCCGGCTGTTCGTCTCGCCCGCGCTGCTCGGGCCGGAGGGGGTGCCGATGCTGGAGACGCCGGCGCTCCCGCTGGCGGACCTGGCAGGCGCCGCGGTCGAGGTCGTCGGTCCGGACGTGCTGGTGAGCGGCTATGTTCACAGGCCTCATTGAAGCAGTCGGCGAGGTGTTGACCTTCGAACAGGTGCCCGGCGGCGCGCGGCTCGTCGTCGCGGCCCCGATGGGCGCCTCGGTGCGCCCGGGCGACAGCGTCGCCGTGAACGGCGCCTGCCTGACCGTGGTCGAGCACAACGACCACGCGATGGCGTTCGAGCTCGGCCCCGCGACGCTGCAGACCACGGCGCTCGGCACGCTCGCGCCCGGGGCCGCGGTCAACCTGGAGCAGGCCATGCGGGCCGACGCGCGGATCGGCGGGCATTTCGTGCTCGGCCATGTCGATGACGTGGGAACCGTCGTCGACCTGCGTCCGGAAGCCGACTTCACCTGGCTGAGCATCCGGTTCCCGCGGTCGCTTGCCTCCGGCTTCATTCCGAAGGGCTCGGTGGCGGTGGACGGCGTCAGCCTGACGATTGCCACGCTCGGCGACGATCAGTTCGAGGTGCAGCTCATCCCGCACACCCTGGCGGCCACCACGCTCCGGCATCTCCGGCCCGGCGCGGCGGTGAACCTCGAATGCGACGTGATCGGGAAGTACGTGAACCGCGCCGTCTCGCTCGCGATGGCGCGCCCTGCCGTGAGCCATCCATGACGAAGTCCACTCCGACCACGCGGCGCCGCCGCGCGCCGCTGCGCCTCGCATCCGGCGCCCGGACGAGCGCTCCCTTCGCGCCGATCGAGGACGCGATCGCCGCCATCCGCGACGGGCGCATGGTCGTCGTCGTGGACGACGAGGATCGTGAGAACGAGGGCGATCTGACGGTGGCCGCCGAGCGCGTGACCCCCGAGATCGTCAACTTCATGGTCACGCACGGCCGCGGGCTGGTCTGCCTGGCGATGACGCCGGAGCGGCTCGACGAGCTCGAGATTCCGCTGGAAGTGCCGGTCAACTCGTCACGGCGCGAAACCGCGATGTGCGTGTCGATCGACGCGCGGGGCACGAGCACCGGCATTTCGGCCGCCGACCGCGCCGCGACGATCCAGGCCGCCATCGACCCGGCCACGCGCCCGCAGGATCTGCTGCGTCCCGGGCACGTGTTCCCGCTGCGTGCCCGGCAGGGGGGCGTGCTCGTCCGCGCAGGGCACACCGAGGCGGCGGTCGATCTCGCCCGGCTGGCCGGCCTGTCGCCGGCGGGCGTGATCTGCGAGATCATGAGCCGCGACGGGCACATGGCGCGCGTCCCGGAGCTCACGCGCTTCGCGCGCAAGCACCGGATGCCGATCGTCACGATCGCCGATCTGATCCAGTACCGGATGCGCACCGAGCGGCTGGTGCGGCGCGTGGCGACCGCCAGTCTTCCCACCGAGGCCGGCGACTTCCAGGTGTACGCCTACGAGAGCCTGCTGGACGGCGAGACGCACGTGGCGCTCGTGCGCGGCGAGATCGGCGAAGGCGAGGACGTCATGGTGCGGGTGCACTCGAAGTGCCTCACCGGCGACGTCTTCCATTCCGCCCGGTGCGACTGCGGGTCGCAGCTGCACACGGCCATGCAGCGCATCGCCGAAGAGGGCCGGGGCGTGCTCCTGTACCTGAACCAGGAGGGACGCGGCATCGGCCTGGCGAACAAGATCCGGGCCTACGAGCTGCAGGACCAGGGCTTCGACACCGTCGAGGCGAACGAACAGCTCGGCTTCAAGCCGGACCAGCGCGACTACGGCATCGGCGCGCAGATCCTGGGTGACCTCGGCGTCCGGACCATGCGGCTCCTGACCAACAACCCGCGCAAGTTCATCGGCCTGCAGGGCTATGGCCTGTCCATCTCGACCACGGTGCCGCTGGAGATCCCGCCCGGGAGCGAGTTCACCCGCAAGTACCTGAAAACAAAGAAGGACAAGCTCGGCCACACGCTGTCCTCCGTGTGACGGTGTCCTCTTCCGGGGCTCCCGTCGCGGCGGGGCTTCGGGCCTGCCAGCTATGCCGCGCCGGACCGGGCGGCACGAACTCACCGTGGCCCGTTGTCGTTTCCTGCCTTCCGTCCCCCGTCCCCTTTGCCAGCACCGGGAAAGTCCTGCTAAGATAAGGGTTTGCCCGCCTGACGGGAGGCGTGTGCGCAGGGGGTCCCTGCCGCGGCCCGTGGGTGGGAGCCAGGTCTGCTCCAGATGTTCGACGCCCTCAGCGGCCGTCTCCAGGAGGTGTTCCGCACCATCCGGGGAGAGGGCCGGCTCACCGAAGCCACGGTCGAGTCCGCGCTGCGCGAGATCCGTCTCGCGCTGCTCGAGGCTGACGTCAACTTCAAGGTCGTCAAGGCGTTCATCGACCGCGTGCGCGACCGGGCGCTCGATCAGGATGTCCTGCGCAGCCTGACGCCCGGCCAGCAGGTCGTCCGCATCGTGCGGGACGAGATGCTGGCGCTCTTCGGCGATGCCCGCGGCGGGCTCCAGCCAACCGACCGCCGTCCCCGCGTGATCCTGATGCTGGGCCTCCAGGGCTCCGGCAAGACGACGACCAGCGCGAAGCTGGCTCGGTGGGTGACGAAGCAGGGGCGGCACCCGCTGCTCGTCTCGACCGACGTCCGGCGCCCCGCCGCCATCCAGCAGCTGAACGTCCTCGGCGAGCAGGCGCGCCTGCGCGTCCACGACCCGGACGGGGAGCTCGATCCGGTCGTCCGCGCGCGCGGTGCGGTCGCCGAAGCCCGCAATCTGGGCTTCGATGTCGTCATCGTCGACACCGCCGGTCGCCTGCACATCGACGACACGCTGATGGAGGAGCTCGAGGCGATCAAGGCCGCCGTCGAGCCCGTGGACCTGCTGTACGTCGCGGACGCGATGACCGGACAGGACGCGATCAAGAGCGCGGGCGAGTTCAACCGGCGCGTGGGCGTCACGGGCGTCGTGCTGACGAAGCTCGACGGCGACGCGCGCGGCGGCGCCGCGCTGTCCGTCGTCTCGGTCGTCGGCGTGCCGATTGCGTTCGTCGGCAGCGGCGAGCGGCTCGAGGACCTCGAGGCGTTCCACGCCGACCGGATCGTCTCGCGGCTGCTCGGCATGGGCGACGTCCTGACGCTCATCGAGAAGGCCGAGCAGGCGATCGACGTCGAGGACGCCGAGCGCCTCGAGAAGAAGCTGCGCGCCAACGAGTTCACGCTCGAGGACTTCCGCGACCAGCTGCGCACCATCCGGAAGATGGGGCCGCTCGAGTCGATTCTCGGCATGCTGCCGGGGATGGGGAATCTGAAGGCGCTCGCCCAGAACAAGCCGGACGAGAAGCAGCTGGATCGCATCGAGGCGATCGTGAACTCGATGACGCCGCTCGAGCGGCGGCGGCACGACGTGATCAACGGGAGCCGGCGCAAGCGCATCGCGCGCGGCAGCGGCACGTCGGTGGAGGAAGTCAACCGGCTGCTGAAGCAGTTCGTGCAGATGCGCAAGATGCTGAAGCAGATCGGGGCGATGCAGGGAGGAGGCCGGCGCGGCGGCATGCTGGGCATGCTGCGCGGCCGGCGCTGAGCACGACGGGCGACCACGGTCGGCCCGCGAGCGGGGAAAGAGACACGATGCTGACGATCCGTTTGAGACGGGTAGGGGCCAAGAAGCGGCCGTTCTTCCGGGTGGTGGTGACGGAATCGCGCGAGCAGCGCGACGGCAAGTTCGTCGAGGTGGTCGGGCACTACTATCCGCGCGCGACGCCGGCGCAGGTCAACCTCGATCGCGAGCGCGTCACCTACTGGCTGAGCAAGGGGGCGCGGCCGTCGGAGACCGTGCGCTCGCTGATCAAGCGCCAGCTGTCGGCGGAGCCCGCGGCGGAGCAGGGCGCGGCGCCGGCCGCGGCGCCGGCTGCTCAGTGATGAGCAGCCCGGTGGCCGCCGTCGTCGAGGTCCTCGCGAAGGCGCTCGTCGACACGCCCGATGCGGTGCGCGTCAGTGAGGCGCCGCACCGTGGGGCGACGGTCGTGGAGCTGACCGTGGCGCCCGGAGACACCGGGAAGGTCATCGGCCGCCAGGGGCGCATCGCCGAGGCGCTGCGCACGCTGGTGGCGGCCACGGCACAGCGCCACGGGATTCGGGCGACGCTCGAGATCCGCGATCCCGAGTAGGCGCCGATGAGCGGCGCCTGGAGCGACTTCGTCCTGGTCGGGCGCGTCGCGCGGCCGCACGGCCTCCGGGGCGAGGTGGTGGTCAATCCGGAGACCGACTTTCCGGAGATCCGGTTCGCGCCGGGCGCGACGCTGTACGTCGAGCGGCACGGCGTGCCCGTGGCGGTGACGGTTCGCGAGGCGCGCTTTCACAAGGGGCGGCCGGTCATTGCGCTCGAAGGCGTCGCGTCGATCGACGACGCGGAGACGCTGCGCGACGCCGAGCTGAAGGTGCCGGAGTCGGCCCTGCAGCCGCTGCCCGAGGGCACCTACTACCACTTCCAGCTTCGCGGCTGCGAGGTGGTCACGCGGACCGGGGAAACGGTCGGACGCGTGCGGGACGTGGACGGCGAGGCCGGCGGGTTCCGCCTCGTGGTCGATGCGGGTGAAGGCGGCGAGGTGCTGGTGCCGCTCGTCGCGGCGATCTGCGTCGCGATCGATCCCGCGGCGCGGCGGATCGTGATCGACCCGCCCGACGGGCTGCTGGATCTGAACGCCTGAGAGGACCGTGCGCTTCGACATCGTCACGATCTTCCCGCGCATGTTCGACGCGCCGCTGGCCGAAGGCGTGGTGGCGCGCGGGATTGAAGCCGGGGTGCTCGGAGTGGGGGTGCACGACCTCCGGGACTTCACGACCGATCGGCACCGCGTGGTCGACGACGTGCCGTACGGCGGCGGACCGGGGATGGTGATGAAGCCCGAGCCGTTCTTCCGCGCGGTCGAGTTCATCCGCGAGGCGCACGGGACGCCGGCGGCGATTCTGTTGACCTCGCCGCAGGGGACGCGGTTGACGCAGGCCGAAGCGGCGCGGATCGCGGGGCTCGGGCACGTGGTCATCCTGTGCGGCCGCTACGAGGGCGTGGACGATCGCGTCCGGCGCCACCTGGCGAGCGAGGCGATCTCGATCGGCGACTACGTGCTGAGCGGCGGCGAGCTGGCGGCGCTGGTGATCGTCGACGCGGTCGGCCGGCTGGTGCCGGGAGTCGTCGGAGACGCGCGGTCGGTGGAGGCCGAGTCGTTCGCCCGCGGGCTGCTGGACTACCCGCACTTCACGCGCCCGGCCGAGTACCGGGGGTGGAACGTGCCGGACGTGCTGCTGTCCGGGCACCATGCGGAGATTGCGCGGTGGCGGAAGCGCGAGGCGGTGAAGCGCACGTGGCTCGCGCGGCCGGAACTGCTGGAGCATGCGCCGCTCGACGCCGAGGAGCGGGCCGCGTACGAGGAATTACGGCGGGAGAGAGAAGGAGTCGATCATGAACGCGATTGAGGCGGTCGAGCGGACCCAGCTCGTCGAGCGTCCGGCGATACGGACGGGCGACACCGTGCGAGTGCACGTGAAGGTCCGCGAAGGGGACAAGGAGCGCGTGCAGGTGTTCGAGGGGATCGTGATCGGCCAGCACCGCGGCGGATCGCGCGCGTCGTTCACCGTGCGCAAGGTCTCGTTCGGACAGGGGGTCGAGCGCATCTTCCCGCTCCACTCGCCCATCATCCAGAAGATCGAGGTCGTCCGGTCGGCCCAGGTGCGCCGTGCGAAGCTCTACTTCCTGCGTGAGCTCAGGGGCAAGGCGGCGCGGATGAAGGAGAGCCGGCGCAGCTGAGCGCCGCCCGCCGCTCCATGGCCCGGACGCCGGCGCGCCGCACGGTCGAGAACGCGCTGCGCCGCCTGGGGATCGATCGCATCGCGGGCGTCGATGAAGTCGGCCGGGGATGTCTCGCCGGGCCGGTCGTCGCCGCCGCGGTCGTCCTCGACCCGGCGCGGCGCATCCCGGGGCTGGCCGACTCCAAGACGGTCCCCCGTGAGGAGCGGACGGCGCTGCGCGACGCGATCGTCGCGCGCGCGCGCGCGTGGGCCGTGGCCGTGGTGGAGCCCGCGCGGATCGACGAGCTGAACATCCACCGCGCGGCGCTGCGGGCGATGAAGGATGCCGTCTTCGCGCTCGCGCCGCTGCCGGACGCGGTGATCGTCGACGGGTTCCGCATCCCCGATCTGGCGATCCCGCAGCGCGGGATCGTGCAGGGCGACCGCCAGTGCTCCGCGATCGCGGCTGCGTCGATCGTCGCGAAGGTGGCCCGCGACACGCTGATGGAGGAGTTGCACCGGCAGGATCCGCGATACGGGTTCGACCGCCACAAGGGCTATGCCACGGCGGAGCACCTCGCGGCCGTCGCCCGGTTCGGCTACTCGCCCGCCCATCGACGGTCGTTCAGACCGCCGACCTTGTTTGATACCATCGAGTGACCCGGCGGGCCCGGCCAGGCGCGGCCCGGCGGCCCGGAAGGACATCATGCCCGAGCAATCGGAGCCGCCCGATCTGGACGCCGTCTTCCGCGACTTCCGCGAGGAGGTCCTGCGCGATGCCGAGCTGAGCGAGACCGAGCGCCAGTACAAGCTCGGTCTGACGTATCGCGACATGGGCATGATCGACGAGGCGATCCGCGAGCTCGAGTGGGCCGCGCGGTCGCCGCGCCTGCGCTTCGAGGCGTCGGCGCTCGTCGCCCGCCTGCAGCGCGATCGGGGCAATCTCGCGGCGGCGATCGACTGGTTCGAGCGCGCGGCCGAGGCGCCCGCGACGTCCCCCGACGCGGGGCGCGAGCTGCTCTACGACCTGGCGATGACGCTGGAGGCGGCCGGCGAGGGGAGCCGTGCCCTGGCCGTCTACCTGGAGCTGCAGACGGATGACGCGGAGTACCGCGACGTGAACGCGCGCGTCGAGCGGCTGCGGCGCGAGGACGCCGGGAGCTGACCGCGTGCGGAGGCTGCTGTTCGCAGCCTGCTTCCTGGAAGTGGGTCTGCTGCTCGTCATCCTGCCCTGGACCACGTTCTGGGACAACAACTACCTGTTCGACCTGGTGCCCCGGCTGCGTGACGGCCTGCACAGCAGCTACGTTCGCGGCGCGGTCTCCGGTCTCGGCCTGCTGAACATCGGCCTTGGCGTGCAGGACGTGAGCCTCGCCGTGTCGTCGTGGCTCGACGGCGCCCGCCGGGATCGTGGGCTCGCCGAGCCCTGACCCGTTTGCGGCCGGCGGGGCCCCCGTGCCCATGCGTCTCTGCCTCGTCACCGATCGCGTGCGCCTGGCCCGACGGCTGGGCCTCGCCCCCGGCGCCGCGCTCGACGCCGTCGCCGTGCTGGCCGGCGAGGCGGCGCGCGCCGGCGTCGACCTGATCCAGGTACGCGAGCCCGGGCTGGAGGCCCGCGATCTCGCGCGGCTCGTCCGCGCCGTCATCGCCGCCGCGCGTCCCGCCGGCGCGCGCGTTGTCGTCAACGACCGGCTGGACGTCGCGCTGGCCTGCGGGGCCGACGGTGTGCACCTGAAGGCGTCCTCGATGCCCGCCGGTGCGGTCCGCCGCCTCGCGCCGGTACCCTTCCTGGTGGGCCGGTCGGCCCACGATCTGCGGGAGGTCCGGGCGGCAGTCGACGGGGGCGTGGACTACCTCACCTTCGGCACGGTCTTCCGGTCGGCGTCGAAGCGCCCCGACTGGCCCCTGGCCGGTGTGGCCGGGTTGCAGGAGGCGGTGCGAGCCGCAGCGCCTGTTCCGGTGCTCGCCATCGGCGGTGTGAACCCGGACACGGCCTCCGACGTGGCGGCGGCCGGGGCGGCGGGCGTGGCCGTCATCGACGCGCTGCTGCCGGACCGGATTCCCGCGGGACCGGCGCTGGCCGGGCGTGTCGACGCGCTGCGCCGGGTGTTTGACAGGCCAACTGGCGTTTCTTAACATGGCGCCGATATCTCATCCAGAACGCGGCGGACATCTCACCAGGAGCGGGATGACGGAGACCGGGCAGGCCACGGGCGTCGGTGCGAGACTCAAGCGCGCACGCGAAGCGCGGGGAATCTCCCTGCGGGAGCTGGCCGACCGGACGAAGATCTCCACCCGCTGCTTCGAGGCCATCGAGCGCGACGACCTGAAGCGCCTGCCGGCCGGCATCTTCGCCCGCGCCTTCGTCCGGACCTACGCCGTCGAGGTCGGCCTCGACGCCGGCGAGACCGTCACCGACTTCTTCGCCCAGTTCGCTCCCCCTGAGCCCCCACCGGAGGAGGCCCCGCCGCCGCCACGCAGTCGCTGGCAGGACGTCGATTTCGGGGGCCTGGCCAGGCTCGGCGCACTCGGGCTGCCGGTCGTCCTGCTCGCCGTCTGGGGCCTGTGGGGCTGGACCGGCGACCACGACCCGACCCCGATTGCCGCGACGCCGATTCCGGCGGTCAGTTTCGATCTGCCGGCGCCCGGCCCGATCCGGTTTGCGCGCGACGTGGTCGCCAGCGACGCCATCGTCCGCACCGGCGGGCCGGTGGACAGCCCGCTGGCCCTGCGGATCGAGGCAAAGGACAGCTGCTGGGTTTCAGTGACCGCCGACGAGCGCATGGTGTACCGGCAGCTGATGGCGCCCGGCGAGGAAGCGCTCATCGAGGCCTCGCGCGAGCTGCAGGTCCGCGTCGGAGACGCCGGCGCGGTCACGCTCTTCCTGAACGGCGAGCGCGTGCGGTCGCTTGGCGAGCCCGGCACCGTCGTCGCCGTCCACATCGACCAGCAGAACGCCCACGAGTTCGCCGGCTCCCGCCCGCTGATGCAATAGGCCGCCCGGGCCGAAAGGATCCGGCGGAGATGTGTCGACAGGGCATGGGTGCCCGGTGACGCATGTCCCCGCACGGGGTGTCATGGATCCGGGTGTCCGCAGTCCGCTCGTCGACTTCTTCCGGCGCGGCGAGGTCGCACGTGACGTGCGTCTCATCGCCGCTCAGGGGGCGCTCGCCCCACGCGCGCTCGAGCAGCTCGCGCTGCTGCTGATCCTCAAGGACGACGCCGACCCCGACGTCGCGCGTGCCGCGCAGGCCACGATCGGGCGGCTGCCGCGCCCATCGCTCGAGGCCTTTCTGCAGCGCAGCGACGTCCCTTCCGAGATGCAGGAGTACTTCGCCGCCTCGGGCGTGGTCCCGTCGGGTGCGCCGCGGCAGGGAGACGAGCCGCTCCTCCAGACAATGGAGGACGGGGGCGCGGGCGCTGCACCGGAGGAGACCGACGGCGAGTCCGAGGAGGCGGCCGAGAAGCACGTCTCGATGCTGGGGGTCATGGAGAAGATGAAGCTGGCGATGCGCGGCACCCGCGAGCAGCGGGCCGCGCTGATCCGGGATCCCAACCGGATCGTGGCGGCTGCCGTGCTGAGCAGCCCCAAGCTGACCGAGACGGAAGTGGAGAGCTTCGCGCGGATGGCGAACGTCGCCGAGGACGTGCTCCGCGTCATCGGCAGCAACCGGAACTGGACGAAGAACTACGCCGTCATCGCCGGCCTCGTGCGCAATCCGAAGACACCGCTGGCCGTGTCCCTGAACTTCCTGCACCGGATCAACGACCGCGACATCAAGATGCTCGCGATCGATCGGAACGTGCCGGAGCCGCTGCGCCTCGCCGCGAGAAAGCGGCTCTCCGCCCATCGCGCGGGCTGAGCGGCGCGTCCGCGCGCGCGTCACCGGGCGCCGGGCTTCTTCGGGGTCTTCCTGCGGAGCCCGGCGGCGCCCGCTTCCGGCGGCACGGCGCCGGCGCCTGGCGCGCGTGCGCTGGCGCGGCGTTTCGCGGCCCGCCGCCACTCGCGCTGCAGGTCGCCGAGCCCGTGCATGTATCCCGCCGCGCGCTCCCGCGCCTCGTCCGAGGGCATCTGCCGCAGCAGGTCCAGCGCGCGGGCCATGTCGCGTTCGATGGTCTCGCGCGTCGTGGAGAAGTAGAGCCGCTTGATCTCGTCGAACGGATCGAGCATCGGCAGACGGCGGCTCATCGTACCCCTTTCCGGCGGCGGTTCCGCCGCAGTCGCTTCCGCAGCGCCGGCAGCCGGCAGGTGTTCAGGACGTCCGCGGCGGCCGCCCAGGCCCGGCGGGCCACCGCGACGCCGAAGCGCTGCGTCTGCAGCTCGCGGGTGCTGTGCGCGTCGCTGGAGATGACCAGCGGGATCCCGCGCTCGCGCGCGAGGCGCGCGATGCCGTCGTTGACGTCCAGCCGGTCCACCTGGCAGTTGATCTCGATCGCCACCCCTTCGCGCGCCGCTGCATCGAGCACGGCCTCCAGGTCGAAGCCGTAGGGCTCGCGTCGCAGGAGCAACCGGCCGGTCATGTGTCCGATCACGTCCACCCAGGGATTCGCAATCGCCTTCAGCAGGCGCTCGGTCATCCGGGCCGGCTCGAGCCCGAACTGCGAGTGGATCGACGCGACGACGATGTCGAGCTGCGCGAGGCAGTCGTCGGCGAGATCCATCGTGCCGTCCGGGCGAATGTCGCATTCGATGCCGGCCAGCAGCGTGATCCCGTCGAGCTCGGCGCCGAGGGCGCGGATGCGCGCGGCGTGCTCGAGCGCCCGCGTCTCGTTCAGCCCGTTGGCCATCGCCAGCGACTGGCTGTGATCGGTGACCGCCAGATACTCGTGTCCGATTGTGCGAGCCGCCATCGCCATCGTCCGCAGGTCGTCGCGGCCGTCGGTCTCGGTCGTGTGGCTGTGGAGGTCGCCGCGGAGGTCCTCGAGCGTGATCAGCGCGGGCAGCGTGCCGGCCTCGGCGGCCTCGATCTCACCGCGGCATTCGCGCAGCTCCGGCGGGATCCACTGCAGGCCGAGCGCCTCGTAGATGCCGGCTTCGGTCTCGCCGGCAATGGTCCTGCCCGACTCCACCTCGAAGAGCCCGTACTCGTTGAGCCGCCATCCGCGGTCGAGTGCGCGATCCCGGAGCGCGATGTTGTGCGCCTTCGACCCCGTGAAGTACTGGAGCGCCGCACCCTGCTGCGCGGGCGTGACCAGCCGCAGGTCCGCCTGGAGCCCGCCGTTCAGGAGGACGCTCGACTTCGTCTCGCCGCGCCCGAGCACGCGCTCGACCTGCGGCAGCCCGACGAACGCATCCATGATCGCGGGCGGCGCGCCGGACGCGAGGATGTCGAGGTCTCCGCAGGTCTCGAGCCCGCGCCGCAGGCTGCCGACCGGTGTGAGCACCGCGTCGGGATGCCGGGCCCGCAGCGCGGCCATCACGCCCTCGGCGGCCTCCGCCACTTGTGCGGACAGCCACCGGCCCGAATAGCGACGCCGATCCTCGATCGCCCGGAGGATCTGCGCTTCCTTCTTCGTGCCGAGGCCGCGCATCGCGCGAAGCCGGCCGGCGCGGCAGGCCGCTTCGAGCCCGTCGAGCGACGCGATCTTCAGCTCGTCGTAGAGACGCTTGACGGTCTTCGGCCCGACACCCTGGAGGCGCAGCAGCTCGAGAATGGTGGCGGGGAAGTCGGCGAGCAGTTCCTGGCGGAACGGTGTGTCGCCGGTCTCCGCGAGCTCGCGGATGCGTGCGGCCAGATCACGTCCGATGCCCGGCAGCTCGCGCAACGCCGCGTCGTCGAGCGCCGCGACGGGGGTTGGCTCGGCTGCCACGGTGTCGGCGGCCGTGCGATACGCGCGGACCCGGAAGGGATTGTCGCCCCGAATCTCGAGCAGATCGGCAATCTCGTTCAGCGCACGTGCGATGGCGGCGTTGTCCACGTCTGACCGGGCATTATAATGGCCGGCGATCCGCCCGGCCGTTCTCGCATCGCATGTCCCCTCGTCAATTGAGCCGCAGCATCGGACAGCTTCTCGTGGCCGGATTGCCAGGCCCCGGCATGACCGTCGAGCTCGCGTCGATCGCGCGCGAGTTCTCGCTCGGTGGCGTCGTGCTCTTCGCGCGCAATGTGGAGGAGCCGGAGCAGCTGGACGATCTCGCGCGCCGGATCGTCGAGCTGAGCCCCGATCTGCCTCCCTGGGTGGCGGCGGGCCGGGAGAGGGAAGGCGCCGCGAGCCCCGGCCGCGGGTTCACCGAGTGGCCGGCACCCGCGACGCTGGGACGCTCAGGCGACATCGATCTCGCCCGGCGCTTCGGGGCCGCCATGGCGAGTGAACTGCGTGCCGTCGGCGTCACGCTGGGGCTTGCGCCGGTGCTGGATGTCGCGACGGACGGCGGCCATGCGATGGCCGGCGATTGGGCGCTGGGGGACCGTGCCGACACGGTGGCCGCGCTCGGAGCGGCGATCATCGAGGCGATGCAGGAGTCGGGCGTCGCTGCGTGCGGCAGACATTTTCCGGGACAGGGTGGCGCGTCCATCGACCCGGACGCGAGCCTCCCGCTGGTCGAACACGATCCGGATCACCTGCGGCAGGTCGACCTGCACCCGTTCCGCGCGGCAATCGACGCCGGTGTCACCTCCATCATGGTGGGACACCTGCTGGTGCCGGCACTGGACGAGGAGGCGCCGGCGACGCTCTCCAGGCCCATCGTCACGGGGCTGCTGCGTGACGAGCTCGGGTTCGACGGCCTCGTCTTCGCCGACGACCTGGAAACGAAGACCCTGACCGCGCGCGTCGCGATCCCCGAGGCTGCCGTGCGCGCCGTCCTGGCCGGCTGCGACGGCGTGCTCGTCTGCGGCGCCGACCCGGATCTGCAGCACGCCACGCTCGAGGCGTTGATTCATGCCGTCGAAGAGGAGCGGCTCCCGTACGCGCGCGTCGATTCGGCGCTCGCACATCAGCGGCGCGCGAAGGAGGACGCGCTCGCGCGTCGCGCAGGTCCGGTCCGTCCGTTTCGCGAGCGGCGCCAGGTTCTGGGCTGCGAGGCGCATCAGGTGATTGCGGCCGAGATGGCGCGCTTCCGATAACCGGCATGCGTGGTGGGCGCGCGAGGAAGTCCTGCCGCGGGAAAGGCGGGACGGAACGCCATGACCCCGGGACGATTCGCGGGACGCGTGCGCGCCGGTGAGCTAGAGTGGACGGAAACCTCACCGCATCCGCCCGGACGGTCGCGTGCCGGGGCGGTCGCGACGGGAGACGACACATGACGCGGAGCATATGGAAGCTGGCCCTCTGCACGGCCATCCTGCTGGCGCTTCCGGCCGCCGTCCATGGCGACCAGGGGCAGCCCTACTCCGGGCACGGCGCCGAGAGCGTCCCGCCGGAGAAGCTGGCCCAGTACGCGCCCGAGCCGCTGCCGCCGGACGTCACGCGCCGCATCCAGACGATGCTGGACGTGCGCGGCGCGGCGGTCGGGCTGATCGCCCCGCGCGGCGACCGGCTCTACTTCACGTGGAACATCACGGGAACGCCGAACGTCTGGCGACTCGACGGCGCGAAGACGTTCCCCGTGCAGATGACCGGCGGTGAGGACCCGACCCGCATCGCCGGCGTCACGCCGGACGGCCGGACGCTCATCCTTCATCGCGACGTCGGCGGGCAGGAGGATCCCGGTCTCTACCTGCAGGCGGCGGACGGCGGTCCGTTGACCCTCGTGCACCACAAGAAGGGCACGCGGGCGTCGTTTGCGTTCGCGACCGACGACTCGCGTACGATGTTCTTCAGCGCGAACGACATCCGGCCGGACAGCTATGCCTTGTACCGCTACGACATCGCCTCGAAGAGCCGCGAGCTGATCCTCGACGAGCCGGGCGTGTGGTTCGCCGCGGATCACCGCGACGACGACGGCGCGGTGAAGGTGCTCATGCTCAAGGCAACCGGGGCGCTCTGGCGCGAGTACGCCGAACTGGACGTCCGCACGAAGACGCTCACGCCGCTGCTGGGGCAGGGAGAGCAGGTCGAGTACACGATGCAGTACGCGCCGGCTCCCGGCGAGTTCTTCGTCGTGACGAACAAGCTCGGAGACTTCCGGCGGCTGTATCGGTGGAAGCCGGGAGGCGAGCTGACACCCGTAACCGGCGAGATGGCCATGGACGTCTCGGAGTTCGGCATCGATCGGCCTCGGCGGCGGCTGTACTACACGGTCAACGATCAGGGATACCAGCGGCTCCGCGTGATCGACGCACGGAGTCTCGAGCCGCTCGAACTGCCCGTGCCGGCGGACGCCGATTCCGTCGGCATCGGATCGTCCAGTCCTGACGGCCGATTCGTCACGTTGGGCGTGGAGACCGCGAAGGCGCCGCGGAGCAGTTACGTGTTCGACTGGGAGACGCGGACGCTGACGCAGTGGGCGTTGCCGACGGCCCCCGAGGTCGACCTGTCGCGGTTCGCGGTCGCGCGTCTCGACAGCTACACGGCGCGCGACGGCACGAAGATCCCGATGTTCGTACGCTATCCCGCGCACTGCGCTCCCGAGGCCCCGCCGCGCGAGGAGCCGTGTCCGATCGTCGTGGAGTTCCATGGCGGCCCCGAGTCGCAGGCCACACCGGGCTTCAGCGGCTTCGCCCAGCTCTTCGTCGACGCGGGCTTCATCTTCGTCGAGCCCAACGTGCGGGGCAGCGACGGCTACGGCCGGGCGTGGCTCGAGGCGGACAACGGCGCGAAGCGCCTGGACGTGATCACCGATATCCGGGACGCAGGCACGGCGCTCCGCGAGCGGTTCACGCGCAACGGGAAGGCGCCGCGCATCGCGATCACCGGCGGCAGCTACGGAGGCTACTCGGCGCTCATCGGCATGACGATGTTCGCGGGCACGTACGACGTCGGGGTCTCGATCGTCGGCATCTCGAACCTGCAGACGTTCCTGCAGAACACCGCGCCGTACCGGCGTGTGCTGCGGGCGACCGAGTACGGCGATCCGGAGCGCGATGCCGACGTGCTCCGGAAGCTCTCGCCGACGACCTATCTGGATCGCGTCAAGGGACCGCTGCTGATGATCCAGGGAGTCGATGACCCCCGCGTGCCGGCCGGCGAATCGATCCAGATGCACGAGGCGCTGCAGGCGCGCGGCATCCCGTCCAGGCTGATTCTGATTGCGGGCGAAGGGCACGGCGCGGCCCGGCGGAGCGGACAGGTCATCATGATCGGCCACATGCTGCGTTTCCTCGAAGAACACCTGCTCGGAGGCACGGGACCGGCCACGCATTGATGTGATTGCGCCCCGCCTGTCACGTCTCGGAGAGCTCGCGTGGCTCGTCGCGTTCGAGCCGCGGCTCGACCCGGCCGTCAACGCACACGTCCTGGCGCTCGCTGCCCGCCTGCGCGACGCCGCGATCCCCGGTGTCCGCGACATCGTCCCCGTTGTCGCATCGCTCGCGGTGCACGTGGAACGGCACGAGGATGCGGCGTGCGCAGGGGAAGCCATTCGCCAGCTGCTCGCGGACGCCGCGGGAGCGCTGCCACATCCGGAGGCGGGCCGGTTGATCGAACTGCCAGTGCGCTATGGCGGCGAAGAGGGGCCCGACCTGGCCGAGGTCGCCGCGGAATGCGGCCTCGAGCCGCAGGACGTCGTGCGCCGGCATGTCGCGGCGGAGTACCGGGTGTTCATGCTCGGGTTTCTCCCCGGATTTCCATACCTCGGACTCGTGGATCCGGACATCCAGGTGTCGCGGCGCGCCGAGCCGCGGGCGCGCGTGCCTGCCGGCGCCGTGGGTCTTGCCGGGCCCATGACTGGCGTCTACCCGGTGGAGAGTCCCGGAGGGTGGCGGATCATCGGACGCACGCCGGTCCGGCTGTTCGATCCCGCCGCTTCCCGGCCGGCGCTGCTGCAGCCGGGCGACCGCGTCCGGTTCGTTCCGGTCGACATCGACCCGGCAGCGGACACGCATCGCCCACGCACATGACGGCGCTCGTTGTCGAACGGCCGGGACTGCTGACGACGGTGCAGGACGCGGGCCGGCGCGGTGGACAGCATCTCGGCGTTCCGGTGTCGGGCTGGATGGACCCATGCGCCGCCGCGATGGCGCTGGCCCTGGCTGGCGCGCCACCGGATGCCGCGCTGCTGGAGATCACGGCCATCGGGCCGATGCTGCGGGTCGAGGGCACGTTTCCGATCGCGGTCACCGGAGCCGAGTTCGCGGTTCAAATCGGGACGCGCGTGCGCCGCGTGCCCTTCGTCGAGCAGGTCTTGGACGGAGAGGTCGTGAGCTTTCGCGACCGCGTGGTTGGGGCACGGGCCTATCTGGCTGCCGGCGGCGGTCTGCTGACGCCAGCCGTTCTCGGCAGCCGCTCGACGAACGTGCGGGCGGGACTTGGAGGCATTGGTGGACGCGCCGTGGCCGCCGGCGACCGGCTGCCTGTCGCGCCGGTGCCGGCACGCGGGGCAGCGGCGCCCGCAATCCGGTGCGCCTGGCTCCGGCAGCGGACCCTGCGCCTGCTGCCGCCGCCCGACTGCGACGGGGCACTGACGGAGCTTCGCGACGCGCTCTGCGGGACATCAGCGATCGTCAGCGCGCACTCGGACCGGATGGGGTATCGCCTGGAGTGTGCGCGGCCGCTGCCGGTCCCGCCGGGCCGGCTGCTCTCGCAGCCTACCGTCCCCGGCCTCGTGCAGGTGCCGCCGGACGGACGTCCCATCCTCCTGATGTCGGATCGGCAGACCACGGGCGGGTACGCGATTGCCGGTGTGGTCGCTGCGGCGGATATGCCTGTCGCCGCGCAGCTGCTGCCGGGAGATGCGGTCGTGTTCGAGGCATGCTCGTGGGAGGAGGCAGAGGCCGCGCAGCGGGCCCGCAAGCGTGAAGTGCAGGAGGCCATCGCGGCGTTCAAGTCATGACAACGAGTGATGGGCGATTGGACGTATTGCACGAGGCGCTGGCGCACGGGCTGGGATCGGACCGCGTGGAGCGCAACCGGCCCCTCGGGCCGTTGACCACGTTCCGGATCGGAGGCCCGGCCGACCTGTTCGTCGAGCCCCGAAGCGAAGACGAACTGGTCTTCTGCCTCAGGACGGCCTCGCGGCACGACGTACCCGTTACGCTGCTCGGTGGCGGATCGAACGTGCTCGTCGCCGATCGCGGCGTCCGGGGACTCGTGCTGCGCCCGCAGGATCGGCGCATCGTGCAGGAGTCTCCCGGCCGGGTTCGCGCCGCGGCCGGTGTCACGATCAACGGCCTCGTGCGCTGGATGATCAGCAATGGCCTGTCGGGTCTCGAAGCCTGGGCAGGCACACCGGGCACGGTGGGCGGCGGCATCTACAACAACGCGCACTATGGCGGCCGACTGCTCTCGGAACACGTGGTCTCGGTCCGGCTGGCGACGCCGGCAGGGGACCTGATCGAGGTACCCGCGGACGGGATGGCCTTCGCCTACGACCGCAGCCGTCTGCAGGAGAGCGGAGAAGTCCTGTTGTCCGCCCTGTTTGCGGTCTCGCCGGGACAGCCTGACGCGATGCGCGTGACGGCGCGGGAGTCGCTGGCCTATCGCAAGCGGACCCAGCCGCTTGCGTCGCCGACCGCCGGATGCATCTTCCGCAATCCCGAGCCGGATGGCCTGCCGGCCGACGTGCCCGCGTCGGCGGGTGCGCTGATCGATCGGGCGGGGTTGAAGGGCGCGCGCGAAGGCGGGGCGATGGTCTCGCCCACGCACGCCAACTTCATCGTGAACGCCGGAGAGGCGACGGCCGCCGACATCCGCCGGCTCGTGGAGCGGTGCCGCATGGCGGTCGAGCGGCGGTTCGGCATCCGGTTGCTCGAGGAGATCGTATACATCGGAGACTTCGGAGAGGATGGGGGAGCCGGCACCCATCCCGGTCAGGACCAGCCGGACAGGAGACGCGCGACTTGACGACGCTGTTGGTCGAAGGTGGTCATCGCCTCGAAGGACGGGTGGAGGTCGAGGGGAACAAGAACGCGGCGCTGCCGCTGCTGGCCGCCTGCCTCCTGACGGAGGAGGAGTGCGTCCTCCACAACGTACCGCGCATCGGCGACGTGGAGGTGATGGCGCGGCTGCTGCTCGATCTCGGGGCCGAGGTGGACGGTATCGGGAGCACGACGCTGCGCGTGCGCTGCGCCGCTGTGACGAAGGACGAGCCCGATCCGGCGCTGGTGGGTCGTCTGCGCGGATCCGTGCTGCTGCTCGGGCCCCTGCTGGCGCGGCGCGGCCACGTCCGGCTGGCCGCCCCGGGCGGGGACTTTCCGGTGCGCCGCACGCTGGCCACGCATCTGTCGGCCCTCGAGGCGATGGGCGCCGACGTCGTCAATCCGGATGGGCCCGGGCATCACCTCGAAGCGCCGGGCGGGCTGCAACCCGCGTCGTTCTACCTGCACGAGGCATCGGTCACCGGCACCGAGACGGCGCTCCTCGCGGCGGCCTGCGCGGAAGGCCGCTCCGAGATCCGGCACGCCGCCACGGAGCCGCACGTCGTCGAGCTCTGCCGCTTCCTCGAAGCGATGGGCGCCGGGATCGAGGGGGCCGGCACGTCGACGATCCGGATAGAAGGCGTATCGCGGCGCCGTGGCGCGCAGCACACGTTGCAGGGCGACTACGTGGACGCCGGCAGCTGGGCCGTCATCGGCGCGATTACGGGAAGCGCAGTCGAGGTCGTCGGCGCGCGGGCGGCGGACGTCGAGGTGTTCGCGGCGGTCCTGCAGCGGCTTGGCGTGCAGGTCGCGTTCGATGACGAGCGGCTGACGGTGGAGCCGTCACGGCTCGTGGGCGGCGGGCGCATCACGACCGGCGTGTGGCCCGGGTTTCCGAGCGATCTGGTCAGCCTGGTCACCGTCCTGGCGACGCAGGCGCACGGCAGCACGCTCGTGCACGACTGGATGTACGAGCTTCGTCTGTTCGCGCTCGATCAGCTGAGCGGCATGCGTGCCGACCTCTTTCTCTGCGACCCGCATCGCATCATCGTCAACGGACCGACCCGTCTCCGCGGACGGACGCTGGACAGCCGCGATCTGCGGTCCGGCATGTCGCTCATCGCGGCGGCGCTGGCCGCCGACGGAGAGAGCCGCGTCAGCCCGCTCGAGACCGTCGAGCGCGGCTATGGCCGGCTCGTCGAGCGGCTCGAGTCGCTCGGCGCGAAGGTGACGAAGCTGAGTCAGCGATCCTTGTAGCTGGCAGCAGGCGGCTGGCAGCAGAGCGCTTGGAGTAGCGGCGGGCAGGCAGTCGGGCGATGGAGCTGGCAGGCAGCCGACAGTCTCACCTGACTGCCAGCTGCCTGCGTCGAGCTACCGAGCCTGCGGCTCAGGCTGCGGCTCGGGCTGTTGCGGCTGCTCCGGCGGCGTGATCGGCTGGATCGGCCGCTGCTGATCGCGAGGGGGTTGCGGCTGCGTCGGCACCGGCTCCTGCTCGTCCGGCTGCTGCGGCCCCGGCGCGCCGGGGATCTGCGGCGGCGCCGCCGGCAGATCGGTGATCGACGGACCCGGATCGCGTCCCACCCGGAACGGCCGCAGGTCCTCCTCCGTGAGATCGAGCACACGGATGATGTGCGGCGTGAGCGTCAGGACGATGTCCGTCTCCTGCGTTTCGCGGCGGTTGCGGCTGAAGAGCCGCCCGACGATCGGCAGATCGCTCAGCCCCGGCACGCCCTCGAGCACCCGCCGCTCGTCATCGCGGATCAGGCCGGCGAGCATGTTGGTCTCGCCGTCGCGCAGGCGAATCACCGTCGTGATCGACCGGTTGCCGAAGGTCGGCAGCCCGCCGAACCCGGTGCCGGAGACGCTGCTGACCTCGACCTTCAGCGCCAGCGACACCTCGTCGTTGTGATGCATGCGCGGCGTGATGTCGATGTTCACGCCGATGTTCTCGTAGTTGAACGAGGTCACCGGCTGCTGCGGAACGCCGCCCGTGGCGATGGGCGAGAACGTCGTCACCGGAACGGGGACGCGTTCGCCGAAGCGCGCCTGCGCCGGAATGCCCTCCGCCGTGCGGAGCTGCGGGTTGGCCAGCGTGCGCGTGCTGTTGTCCTGCTTCAGCAGGCGGTAGTAGATGCCGGGCACGCCCGTGACGAAGACGTCGGCCTGCGACAGCCGCCGCAACCCTTCGAGCGTCAGCCCCTCCTGATTGACGTCCGCCGCGCCGTCGATGCCCGGCGACAGCCCGGTCGCGGTCGGCGACGCGAGCTGGATGCCGTACTCGCGCAGCCGGCGCCGATCGACTTCGAGCAGCTCGACGTCGATGACGACCTCGGGGCGCGCCTTGTCGATGGCCTGGATGATCCGTCCGGCGGCGGCGAGCCGCTCCGGCGTGTCCTTGATCGTGACCGCGTTCGTGCCCGGAATCCCCGCGACGCGCCGCAGGTCGACGACGATGCGGAGCAGGTCGATGGTCTCCTTGAGATCCGCGTTGCTCAGGTAGAACGTGCGGACGACTTCGTCCTCGTACTCCCGCCGCTTCGCGGCGGTGTCCGGCACGATCGTGATCGTGCGCGGCGAGGTGACGCGATAGAACGACCGGATGCTCGACGTCACGGCGTCGAGCGCCGCGCCGAAGGTCGAGTCGCGCAGCTCGATCGTGATCGGCACGTCGCGGAACGCCGGGTCGAAGGCGATGTTGACGTCGGCGAAGCGCGCGAGCGCCGTCAGCACCTCGCGTGCGCTCGCGTCGCGGAACACCAGCGACGGTGGCAGGACGACCTCGGGCACGTCGAACCCTTCCGGCCGGTACTCGCGCGACTGTTCGACGAGCGTCTCGAGCCGCGTCTGCCCGTCGCGCGACACCGCGACCTTGTTGCGCAGCGCAGTGCGCGTGCGCCGCAGCTCCTTGTCGATCTCGCCGTTGGTCGGATTCAGCTCCGCCGCAATCTGCAGCTCGACGAGCGCTTCCTCGAACCTGCCGGTCGCGGAGAGCCGGCGGCCGCGGGTGAAGTGCAGCTCGGACGCGCGCAGCTTCACACGGTTCAGCGCGAGCCGGATGTCCTGATTGTCCGGATCCTCGCGCAGCGCCTGCGAGTACTCGGCGACGGCGCGGTCGTAGTCGTCCACCCGCTCGGCGGCCTGTCCACGCTTGAACGCCTTGCCGGCCGCGCAGCCGGTGGCGAGAAGGGTCAGGAGCAGGAGTGCGGACCAGCGCAGGCACGCGGTCCGGCGGACGTCAGCGGCCCGAGTCGGTGATGACATCGACGCCGCGAGGAATGGAGAACTGGAACTCCCGGTCGGGTACGCCGGTGTTCTCGCGGATGTTGCTGAAGACAAACGTGCTCTTTCCTCCCTGTCTGTCCGTCGTGACGAGCATGCGCCAGCGCAGGGTCTGGCGGTCGACGACGAGCACGAGCGTCTCGTATTCGCGCTCGGGCTCGATTGGCGTCAGTTGCAGGGCCACCGTTCCGGAGGGAGCGTCGGGCACGGAGGCCGGCGCGATCGTGAAGTCGCGCGTCAGATTGCCGCGCCCCGCCAGGAACAGCGCGGGCGTGCTGGCGTCGTCGCTGTGCGGCACCGAGGCCACGTACACCTGACGATCCGCGGGCACGTACGAATACAGTCTGGTGCCGTCGGACACGAACACCTTCTCTTCGGGCTCGGTATAGGTCCAGCGCATCAGCCCGGGCTTCCGGATGACCACGCGTCCCTTCTCGACCGTCTTCGTCCGGAGCACGCCGCCCTCGTACGAATGGGTGAAGTCCGCGCGCAGATCGCGGATGCCGTCATAGCGCTGCTGGATGGCGGCGGCCAGCGCCGTCAGGTCGTCGCCAGCTTGCGACGCCCGGGCGACCGGCACGGCGCCGGAGGCCAGGATCAGCGCCCCGATGAGCATCCACGCACGAGCCACAATCACCAGCGTAGCACACGGGATCTACCAGGGCCGGAGCGGGGCGGTCAGCGTGACACGGTAGCGCGGAACGGGCGCGAACAGGCCCGAGGCGTACTCCGCCGCCCGCACCGTGCCGTCCGGAGTCAGCAGCACGGCCGACACGCCGCGCTCGAGCGTCAGCACCGGCCGCCGCCCGGCGATCACGCGCCCGAAGCCGGCCCGGCGCATCGTATCGCCGGGCAGCCACGATTCCATGCGGATGTCGAGGGACAGCGCGCCAATGCGCAGCGATGTCCGGAACGGCCGGTCGGCTCGGCGGTCAAAGCGGGGAGGTTCGCCGACCCGGCCTGCCAGGACCTGGTAGGGCGGCGTGGGGCCCGGTTGGGCGGTTCCTCCAGTCAGCTGACGCAGGCTGCGGTCCAGCTCGTCCTGATCGAACGGCAGATTGGGATCGGGCGCGAGAACGGCCAGGACGTAGATCAGGTCAGGCTCGCCGCTCGCCGCGGCTGCCAGCCGTTCGGGGAGCGAGGGCGCCGGGGCCCGATTGTCGGGCGCGAAATCGAACAGGCCGCCGAAGGCCGCTTCGGCCAGTTCGCGGCTTTCCGCGGACATGACCACCTCGCGCCCTCCGGCCAGGTTGTCGCGCACGAGGAAGGGGAGCGTGAGCGGCACGTCGCGGACGCGGATGTGATTCAGCTCCGGGCGCACGTGGCGCGTGTAGTAGTCGAGCCCGTTGTCGATCTGCCAGTTCACGTCGGCGACGAACAGCGCGTCGGCGCCGAGCCCGCGCGTCATCGCGTCGAGATGCTCGACAGGGCGTCGATCGCTGCTGCGGTCGACCGCCGGAAAGGCGTCGTACAGGCGCGCGGTCGGATACACGAGCACGAGAGTCGCCGCGGCAACCGGAAGCCACGGCCGGCGAAGCCGGCGCGCGGCGCGCAGCACGGCGGCGGCGCCGGCGGCGGCGAACGCGATCGCGATCTGGTGTGCCGGGAGAAAGAAGACGTGCACGTCGCCGACGTTGTAGGTGTACGCGAACGCGAACGCCGGCACGCCGGCCGCCGCGAGCAGCACGAACCGGCGAGGATGGCGGACCAGCAGGGCCGCGACGCCCGCAAGCGCGAGCGCGACACCGGGGATGCCGATCTGCTGCCGGATATCCCACCAGTACATCGCGCGTCGCGCCGGCAACGCGCTCTCGTGCACCCCCATCACCATCGTCGCGCGCCAGTCGGCCTTCGTGACGTCGTACCAGAACGTGCGCCAGGCCTCGAGCGGAGGCGGAAAGCCGCCCCACTGCCAGAGATAGGACGCGTTCCAGAGATACTGCGAGGCGCCGGCGGCGGCACACACGACGGCCAGCGCGAGGCCGCGTGGCGAGAGCATCTGCCTGAGCCCTCCCGGGGTGACCGCGATGAACAGCACGATCGCGGGCGCCAGCAGGATCATCATCAGGTGGTTGCCGAACCCGAGCGCGTACAGGCCGTAGACGACCGCGAGCCGCCGGACTGACGGGCGCTCGCTCCACCAGAGCAGCGCCGAGAGCACGAGCCCCGTCAGCAGCAGGTGGAGCGTGTAGACCTCGCCGATGATCGCCTGCGTCCAGAAAGTGTAGGACCCGGCGAGCAGCAGTCCTCCGGCGACACCGGCGGCGAGGACGCCCGTCAGCCGGATGCCGAACCACGTGAGGACGCCGCACGCGGCCGCGCCGGCGAGCGCGGAGAGCCAGTTGAGGGTCAGCGCAGGTTCGGCGCCGGAGATCGCGTGGAGCAGATTCGCGAGGAAGAAGTAGAGCGGGTAGGCCTGCCGCGGCGTGACGCGCCAGTCGCCGACGGCGGCCTGGTACGAGCCGGTGTCGCCGAAGTCGAGCCCCGGCAGCAGGGTCGTGCCGTAACAGATCAGCGCGACGCCGGCGACGGCGAGTGAAGCGAGCAGCGCGGGGCGCGCGGAGGTCTGCGCCGGACGCGGCGCGTCAGACTGGCACGCCCGCGATTGTCCGCATGCGAGCCGACGGGTGTCAAGCGCCGCGGCGCGGCGCGGCGATCACCGTCCGCGCGCGGCGTGGTGGTGCGGCCCGCTGGTGACGGGCACGCGGGCCTCGGCGCGGTGGCTGCCCTGCAGCTCCCAACCGGTCGATCGCCGCTCGCAGTAGCGGCACTTCAGGAAAATCACGCCCGGCTCGCAGGCGACCTGATAGTCATGCCGGCCGGAGAGATAGCACGCAATCCACTTCAACATGGCAGCCCGCCGTTTCGTCAGTCGTTCGTTGCAGCCTCCCTTGCGAGTGTGAGAACCGCACGACCGGTGCGCACTCGCAGGACCCGTGTTGGCCCGCGCCTGTGCACGTGGCGTGCCACAGCCGGGCTTGCCCGTTTCGTCCGCGCCAGCGCCTGCACCCGCGCGCAACGCTGCGACGCATCGGCATGTCGGCAGGGTGGGAAAGTCTGTCGGATCCGTCGGGTTCCCGACAGAACGATTACGGATCCGTGATCGGGTCTGGTTGGGAACCACCGAGGCCGGGGAGGCCACGGGGGTCACAGGAACGGCCGGGAACACCGGCGGAAATCCTGGCGGATCCCGGTGGGGGTACCAATCCCCGGCTGGCGGAATCCTGCTATGCTGGCGCCGCCAGTCAGGCCTGCCTGCCTCCCACAGGAGGGTGCCATGCGTGTGTCGGCACAGGCGATCGTGACCCTCGTGGCGGCCGTGCTGCTGATGCAGCAACCGCGCGCGCAGGCGCCGCAGCCGGACGAGCAGCCCCCCGGCACAGCGGCGCGTTTCGCGACAGCCGCCCAGGCGGTGCTCGTCGACGTCGTCGTCCGGGACCGGCGCGGCCGCCCGGTGACGGACCTCACGGACGCGGACTTCACGGTCAGCGAGAACGGAACCCCGCAGACGATCCTGAGCTTCGAACGGCGCCTCCTCGCCGGGCAGGCTGTGGAGTCGGCCATCCGGCCGATTCGGGGAGGTACGGACAAAGGGAACAATCCGACAGCCGCCGGCACGGAGGCCGCGAGCGGCGGTGTGCCGTCGGTCGTCGCGCTCGCGTTCGATCGGCTCACGCCGGAGGGGCGCGACCTCGCACACCGCGCAGCGAAGAGCTTCGTCGAGTCGAAGCAGCCGGAAGAGCTCGGCGGCGTCTTCGTCGTCGACATGGCCCTCAGAACCATCCTGCCATACACGACCAACACCGAGCAGTTGGCGGACGCTGTGAAGACCGCCGCGGAGACGGCCACCTCGCAGATGGCGCGCGAACGGAACCCCCTGCTCGACGACCGGTACTCCCCGGCGTCGACGCCCGCGGTGGCGGGCGCCGAGCAGCGCGGGCGTCCGTCCAACGAGTACGTCTCGCGAGACAGCCGGTACGACTGGTATCCCCGGGAGCAGGGCGCGGATCGCAGCGACATTCGGATCATGCGCATGCTCATGCGCATGGACCGCACCTACCAGGCGTTCCTGTACGAGACGCAGGCGCGGACGTCCATCCACGCGCTGCTCTCGCTCGTCGATTCGCTTGGCGAGCTTCCCGGCCGCAAGACCGTCATCTACTTCGCCGAGGGCCTGACCGTTCCGTCTTCCGTGGAGCCGGTCTTTCGCTCCGTGATCGAAACGGCCAACCGGCAGAACGTGAGCGTCTACGCGCTGGACGCAGCCGGGCTGCGCGTGCACAGTGGGCAGATGCAGACGGCCCGTGAGGTTCGGCGGCTCGGCGCGACGGGGATCGAGGGGGACCGGGGCGATCGGAAGTGGACCGAGGACCTGGAGTTCAACGAGACGATTCTCAAGCAGGATCCGTCCGCATCGCTGGGGCTCCTTGCAGATGGAACGGGCGGACAGCTGATCGACAACACCAACGACCTGGCCGGCGGCATCGACCGCATCAACGAGGACCGGCGCTTCCACTACCTCCTCAGCTACCAGTCCACCAACGCCGCGCTGGACGGGAGCTACCGGCGGATAGACGTTTCCGTGAAGCGCCCGGGTCTGACCGTGCGCGCCCGGCCCGGGTACCTGGCCGTCCCGCCGACAGCCGCGCCGATTTTCACGTACGAGACCGGCGCGCTCGCGGCCCTGGCTGCGACCCCACCGCCGGCCGCGTTTCCGATCCGGACGCGCGCGCTGTTCGTGCCGACGCCGGCTGCGCCGAACCTCACCGCGGTGCTGGTCGATCTGCGCAACGGCGACCTGACGTTCACGACCGACGGCACGGCGAACACCTATGCGGGCGAGGCGACGGTCGTCGCGCGCATCCTGGATGCGGCCGGCAAGCCGGTCGGCAAGCAGAGCCAGCAGTACGTGCTGACCGGCGCCATTGCCGACCTCGAGCGGTTCAAGGACGGCCGGCTCCTGTTCTTCCGGACGCCGGAGCTGCCGCCAGGCGGGTATCAGGTGCAGGCGGCCGTGCACGACGGCAAGGCGGACCGTGCGGCGGTGGCGACGACGAGTGTGACGGTGCCGGACGTTACGCCGCCGCTGGTCGGCGACCTCTTCCTGGTCGCGAGTACCGAGCGTCTCGCAGCCGACGACCAGGCGGGGCAGACGCACCCCCTTGCGGCGAACGGCCTGCTGCTGTATCCGAATCTCGGCGATCCGATCAGCAAGCGCGCGGCGTCCGAGATTGCCTTCGCGCTGCCGCTCGTGCTCGACGCCGGAGGCCCGACACCGGAAGCGACGCTGCAGGTGGCCGCGCAGGGACAGACACTGGCGGAGATTCCGTTCCCGCTCGGCGCGCCGGATGCGCAGGGACGGCTGCTCGCGGTCGGCCGGCTGCCGTCCGCCGCGTTTCCGGCGGGCGAGTACGAGCTGCGCGCGATCGTGAAAGGCGGGGCAGAGCCGATCGTGCGATCGACGACGATGCGAGTCGTCGACTAGCGCGACGTCCGGTCACAGGGCTTGCGAGCCACGCTCGCGCGTGAAGCGTGAAAGGACACAGGTTGTGGAGGGACGCAGCTTGTGAACGGACACAGCCTGCCGAGCCGTAGCTCGCGCGTAAATTGATGCACGCGCGCGAGCGAAGGCTGGTGGACGGCAGGAGGCTCGAACTCCCGACCTCTGCGTTGCGAACGCAGCGCTCTCCCAGCTGAGCTAGCCGCCCACTCTCAGGTGTGACTGCCCGGCCTCGGTGAGGAACATTCGCCGCCGGGCGACCTCCAAGCATACCACGCGCCAGAGTTGGTCAGCAATGGCACAGCTACGCGTTGTATACTTCTCCGATCCGACAGGCCGACGTGCCGGCGCCGGAGCGCGGCGCCCCAGCGGAGCGGACCACACGGAGGGAAGCACTCACGGCTCACACCGGCCGCATGCGGCGGCCGCCACCGGAGCCGGACCTGTCTCTGCATGCCAAAGCTGAAGCGAATCGGAGTGTTGACGGGTGGCGGCGACGCCCCCGGACTGAACGCAGTCATCCGCGCCGTCGTCAAGTCGGGCGTCAATCACGGCATCGAAGTCGTCGGTCTCGAAGACAGCTTCGACGGGCTCATCGAGCCCAACCGCTCCCGCGTGCTCACCGCGCGGGACGTCACCGGCATCCTCAGGCGGGGCGGCACCATCCTCGGCACGGTGAACCGCGGCGATCCGTTCGCGTATCCCGTCGAAACCTCCGAGGGGCCCCAGGACTACAGCCAGCGCGTCGTCGAGATGTTCCACCGCATGGGGCTCGATGCCCTCGTGGTGATCGGCGGTGACGGCACGCTCGCGATCGCCCACAAGTTCGCGAAGATGGGCATCCCGCTGGTTGGCGTCCCCAAGACCATCGACAACGACATCGTCGGGACGACGAACACGTTCGGCTTCGACACGGCCGTGGCCTGCGCCACCGACGCCATCGACCGCCTGCACACGACGGCCGAGGCGCACCGGCGCATCATGGTCGTCGAGGTGATGGGGCGCTACGCGGGCTGGATCGCGCTCTACGGCGGCCTGGGCGGCGGCGCCGACGCGATTCTCATCCCGGAGATTCCGTTCGACCTCAAGATCGTCGCGCAGCGCATCCGCGATCGCGACGCATGGGGCGCCTACTTCTCCATCATCGTCGTCGCGGAGGGCGCGCGGCCGGTGGGGGGCAAGATCTCCGTCATCCGCGAGGCGAGCGCCGGACGGGTGGAGCGGCTGGGCGGCCTCGGTCACATGGTGGCGGCCGCGCTCGAGGAGATGACGGGCAAGGAGACGCGCACGGTCGTGCTCGGCCACCTGCAGCGCGGCGGATCGCCGACCAGCTTCGACCGGGTCCTGGCGACCCGTTTCGGCGGCAAGGCGGTGGAACTGCTGCTCGAAGGGCAGTTCAACCGGATGGTCGCCTTCCACCCGCCGGACATCGGCTCCGTGCCGCTCGAGGACATCGTCGGCCGGCAGCGCACCGTTCCGCCGGACTTCGACGTCGTGCGCACCGCGCGGGCGATCGGGGTTTCGTTCGGCGACTGAGCCCGACCCGGCCGCACAGACACGAAAGCCACGGGCAGCCCGGAGAGAGGCAGGGAAGTCCCCTGTGAACGCTCCGGGCCGTCCGTGGCTTTCGTGCTTTCGCGTGGCTGCGTGGCGGCCTGCGGCCGCCCCGCCCGATCAGCCCAGCAGCTCCTGGTCCTTCTTCTTCTGCAGGTCGTCGATCTGCGCGATGTGCTGATCGGTGATCTTCTGGACTTCGTCCAGCGCGCGCCGCTCCTCGTCCTCGGAGATGGCGTGGTCCTTCAGCATCTTCTTCAGGCGATCGTTCGCCTCACGGCGCACCTGCCGCAGGACGTTGCGCCCTTCCTCGGCCAGCTTGTGCACGTGACGCGACAGGTCGCGCCGGCGCTCCTCGGTGAGCGGGGGAATGGGCACCCGGATCACCTTGCCGTCCGAGGCCGGGTTGAGCCCGAGGTCCGAGGCGCGGATGGCGCGCTCGATGGCGCCGAGCTGCGAGGGGTCGTACGCCTGCACGACCATCAGGGCGGGCTCCGGAATCGAGACGCTGCCCAGCTGGTTCAACGGCATCTTCGACCCGTACGCGTCCACCTGGATGCTGTCGAGCAGACCGGCCGAGGCGCGGCCGGTGCGCACGTTCGCGAGCTCGCGCCGCACGTGCTCCACGCCGCCGGCCATCCGGCTCTTCGTCGTCGCATAGAGGCTCTTGAGGTCGCTGGCGTCCATGTGCTGTCACTCCGCCTGCCCGCGCGGCGTCGCGGCGGCGCGGGCTGGCAACTGACCCCGTTCAGGCTCTGACCACCGTGCCGACGGGTTCCCCCATCACGGCGCGCCGGAGGTTTCCGGGGGTCCGCAGGTTGAAGACCAGGATCGGCAGCTGGTTGTCCATGCACAGCGAGATCGCCGTCGCGTCCATCACCTGCAGCCGCTGCTCGAGGACCTGGAGGTAGGAAATCGTCTCGTACTTCGTCGCGGACGGATCCTTCATCGGGTCCGCGGTGTAGATCCCGTCGACCTTCGTCGCCTTCATGATCACGCTCGCCCGGATTTCCATCGCGCGCAGCGCCGCCGCGGTATCGGTCGTGAAATACGGGTTGCCCGTTCCCGCGGCGAAGATGACGGCCCGCCCCTTCTCGAGGTGGCGGATCGCGCGACGCCGGATGAAGGGCTCGGCGACGGCCCGCATCTCGATGGCCGACATCACCCGCGTCGTGATGTCCTGCTGCTCGAGCGCGTCCTGCAGGGCCAGCGCGTTGATGACGGTGGCGAGCATGCCCATGTAGTCGCCCGTCGCCCGGTCCATGCCGCGCGCACTGGCCGCCAGGCCCCGGAAGATGTTGCCGCCGCCGATGACGATGGCCGTCTCGACGCCGAGCGCCTGGATTTCGTGAACGTCCCGCGCGATCTGGGTCGTAATGGCGGGGTCGATGCCGTAGGGGCGATCGCCCATGAGGGCTTCACCCGACAGCTTCAGGAGCACGCGTTTGTAGGAAGGCTCGGGCGACATCGCGAACGGTGATTATAGTCGGTGGATCGGATTGGTTCGGGTCGGATCGGGCCTGATCAGGTCGGATCGGGTCCGATCGGGTCTGCCTCGCCCGCGCGTGAACCGCACGGGCGAGACAGGCAGGTCGCTAGTCGGGCTGCTCGCCGACCTTGAAGCGGGCGAAGCGGCTGACGGTGATGTTCTCGCCGGTCTTCGCGGACGCCTGCGCGATCATCTGCGCGATGGTCACGTTCGGGTCCCGCACGCTCGGCTGGTCCAGCAGCACGATCTGGGAGAAGAACGAGCCCAGCTTGCCCTCGACGATCTTCTCGACGACGTTGGCCGGCTTGCCGGAGTCGGCGAACTGGGCGCGGTAGATCTCCTTCTCCTTCTCCAGCAGCTCGGCAGGCACGTCCTCGCGGCGGACGTAGCGCGGATCCGCGGCGGCGATGTGCAGCGCGATCTCCTTGACGAGCGTCTGGAAATCCTCGGTGCGCGCGACGAAGTCGGTCTCGCAGTTCACCTCGACGAGCACGCCGACCTTGCCGCCCATGTGGATGTAGCTGCCGACCAGGCCGTTGCTGGTGGCCCGTCCCGCGCGCTTGGCGGCCGACGCGAGCCCCTTCTTGCGGAGCAGCTCGATGGCCTGCTCCTCGTTGCCGCCGGTCTCCTGCAGCGCGCTCTTGCACTCCATCATGCCGGCGCCGGTCTTCTCGCGCAGGCGCTTCACCTGTTCTGCCGTAATCGTGACTGCCATGATCGGGTTCTCTCTTGCTTTCGGGAGCGGGCGCAGGGCCCGTACACAATGCGCGCCGGCTGGGACGGGTCCCGGCCGGCGCGGCAACTGCTCGAATCGGCCTGACGGCCGTGTCAGAGGGACGCCGGCGAGGCCGCGGGCTCGGGCCGGGGCCGGCGCGGCGCGCGGGCCTGGCGATCACCCTCGGCCTGCTGCTCGGCCGCATCGTCGGAGACCTGGGCCTCGCGGACGCCGCGGCCGCGGAGGATCGCGTCGGCAATCCGCGACGCGAACAGGCGGATGGCCCGCAGCGCGTCGTCGTTGCCCGGAATCACGTAGTCCACTTCGTCCGGATCGCAGTTGGTGTCCACGATGCCGACGACCGGGATCTTGAGCTTCCGTGCCTCGTCGACCGCGATCTTCTCCTTCTTCGTGTCGACCACGAACAAGGCATCGGGCAGCCGGCCCATCGTGCGGATGCCGTCCAGGTTGCGCTGCAGCTTGCGCTTCTCCTTCTCGGCGCGCGCGATTTCCTTCTTCGACAGGGTGTCGTAGCGCCCGTCGGTCGCCATCGCCTCGAGGTCGCGCAGACGGCCCAGGCTGCGCTGGATGGTGGTGAAGTTCGTCAGCAGGCCGCCCAGCCACCGCTGGTTGACGTAGTACATCCCGCAGCGCTGCGCCTCCTCGGCGATGACGTCCTGCGCCTGGCGCTTCGTGCCGACGAACAGCACCGTCCGGCCCTCGGCCGCGAGATTGGTGAGGTACTCTTCCGCCTGGCGGAACAGCTTGACCGTCTTGCCGAGGTCGATGATGTAGATGCCGTTGCGCTCGCCGAAGATGTACTCCTTCATCTTCGGGTTCCAGCGCTTCGTCTGGTGGCCGAAATGAACGCCGGCCTCCAACAGTTCCTGCATCGAGATTCCGGTCAAGCTCCCTCCACTCTGCATTCGCCCGGGTGCGGCGCGGGCCGTGGCGGCCCGGCTGCCGCGGTCTTCCTTATCGCTTGCTGAACTGGAAGCGCTTCCGCGCTCCGGCCATGCCGTACTTCTTCCGCTCCTTCGCGCGCGCGTCGCGGGTCAGGAATCCGCTGCCCTTCAGGGCACGCCGCAGCTCCGCGTCGTACGCGCAGAGGGCGCGGGCGATGCCGAGCCTGACCGCGCCGGCCTGCCCCGAGACGCCGCCGCCGCTGACGGTCGCGAGCACGTCGAAGCGTCCCATGGTCTCGGTGAGGACGAGCGGCTGGCGAATCTGGGTCCGGAGCTGCTCGGTGGGGAAGAAGGCGTCGAACTCGCGCCGGTTGACGGTGATGGTTCCGCTGCCGGGACGGAGGAACACGCGGGCGGTGGCGGTCTTGCGCCTGCCGGTGCCGTAATACTGCGTTGCTGCCACGTTATGCGACCTCGTACGACGATGGTTTCTGGGCGGCGTGCGGATGATCCGGGCCCGCGTACACCTTGAGCTTCCGGTACATCGCGTCGCCCAGCCGGGTCTTCGGCAGCATGCCGCGGACCGCTTCTTCCACCATCCGCACGGGGTTCTTCTGGCGGACGACCTTTGCGCGCTCCTCGCGCAGGCCTCCCTCGTACCCGCTGTGCCGCCGGTAGATCTTCTGGTCGTCCTTCCGGCCCGTGAGCCGCACCCGCGCCGCGTTGACGATCACGACGTGATCGCCGGTGTCGATGAACGGGGTGTAGACGGCCTTGTGCTTGCCCTGCAGCAGGCGCGCCGCCGTGGTCGCCACCCGGCCCAGCACCGCATCACCTGCGTCGATCACATGCCACCGCGATTCGGTTCCGCGCGCCGTGGCGACAAACGTACGCATACTCCGACGTTCCCTTCAGCTACCAACCGACAAACGGCAAACCCAAATCATACGTGGGACTTGGGGCGCTGTCAAGAAACGCGGCCGTCGCCGCGGGTCATCTGCGGGCGGCCCCGCGAGTTCCCCGGAGCAGCCGGAGCTCGGCCAGGACACGCCGACTCCGTCCTCCGGCCGCGTCTGCAAACCGCTGCACATGCGTTCATCCCATCTTAAGCGGGCGCGTCGTGCCGCCGATACATCCCCTCGAACGGGGCATCGGGCCCACCGAAGCCGGAACGGCACGGTGGGCGGAACCGCGGCGCCGATGACGAAACCGTCAGTCGCTTACGGTTCCGTCATCGACGCTCCGCCGGCACCCGACGGAGCCGTGTCGCCGATCTCAATTCTGACGCGGCGCCGGCGCGGGGCTCCGGTCTCCGGATGAGCTGGCATCCGCTTTGCCGGCTGCGAGGGCGGCGTGAACATCGATTTCAGCATTCTCCGCAGGAGCAAGCCCGTCATCGGGCTCGACATCGGGTCGAGCGCGGTCAAGGCGGTCGAGCTCAAGCCCGCCGGGAAAGCCGGCTACAAGGTGGCCGCGTTCGCGTCGGAGCCCGTGCCGCCCGAGGCCATCGTCGACGGCGCGGTCGTGGACGGCGGCGCGGTCGCGGACGCGATCCGGCGCATCTTCGACTCGAAGCGTTTCACGGGGCGCGACGTCATCGCGTCGCTCTCGGGCAACGCGGTCATCGTCAAGAAGATTGCCCTGCCGGTGATGACGCCCGCCGAGCTGGACGACTCGATCCAGTGGGAGGCGGAGCAGTACATCCCGTTCGACATCCAGGACGTCAACCTCGATTACCAGATTCTCGATCCCGAGCCCGGCGCGGGCGGCCGCCAGACGATGGACGTCCTGCTGGTGGCGGCCAAGCGCGACAAGATCGCCGAGTACACGGACGTCATCCGGCAGGCGGGCCGCGGCGCGGTCGTCGTCGACATCGACGCGTTCGCGGTGCAGAACTGCTACGAGGCCAACTACGGGCTGGACCCGGGCGTGACCGTGCTGCTCAACGCCGGCGCCTCGTCGATGAACGTCAACGTGATTTCGGGTGAGCACTCGCTGTTCACGCGCGACATCTCGATCGGCGGCCACGAGTACACCGACGCGGTCCAGCGCGAGTTCAATCTCGGCTTCGACCAGGCCGAAGCGGCCAAGCGCGGGCTGCCGCCGGAAGGCGTGCCGTTCGAGGACGTCCTGCCGGTGCTGCGCACCGTGACCGAAGGCGTGCTCCTCGAGATCCAGAAGACCTTCGACTTCTTCAAGGCCACGACCGGCCTCGACCAGATCGATCGCATCCTCCTCTGCGGCGGCACGTCGCGCGTCGACGGCTTCGCCGAGGCGCTCGAGGAGCGGTTCGGCGCGCCGGTGGCGCGGCTCGACCCGTTCAGGACCGTGGAGTTCGACGCGGCGCGCTTCGGCGTCGACCATCCCGACGTCGCGCCGACTGCCGCCGTGGCCGTGGGCCTGGCGATGCGGCGTGCGGGGGACCGATGATCCGCATCAACCTCCTCCCGTCGGACCGCGAGAAGGGGGCCGGGCGCCGCAGCGCCGGCCTGTCGTTCGACGTCGCGCAGCAGGCGACGCTCATCGGCAGCCTCATCCTGCTCGCCACCGCGCTCGGCATCGGGTGGTGGTGGTGGATGCTCGGCCGCAGCGAGACGCAGGTCGCCGCCGCGATCGAGGAAGCGCAGCGCGAGACGCAGCGCCTCGGCACGATCCTCGAACAGGTCCGCCAGTTCGAGGAGCAGAAGGCGCAGCTGCAGCAGCGCGTCACGCTCATCGAGCAGCTGCGCCAGGGGCAGACCGCGCCGGTGCACATGCTCGACGAGCTGAGCCGGGCCCTGCCCGACATGCTCTGGCTCACGCAGCTGAAGCAGACCGGCAGCGACCTGACCATCGAGGGGCGCTGCACGACGCTGACCGCGCTGTCGGACTTCGTCGCGAACCTCGAACGGAGCAGCTACTTCCAGCGGCCGGTCGAGATCCTGGACAGCAAGGTCGAAGACGCGCCCGCACCGGTGGGCGAGCTGACGCGGTTCACCCTCAAGGCGACCTTCGCGCCGCCCGGGGTCGCCGCCGCGGCGCCGACGGCGCCGCAGCTGGCAAGCCGTTGATCGGCGGTGGAGCGATGCGGGGCAGTTCCCGATAGGACGGACGAGTCATGGATCTGAGTCTCAGCAGGCTGCCGTGGAAGACGCAGCTCGCGGTCTTCGCGGTGATCGCCGCCGCCGCCGTGGGGAGCTTCTACTGGTACTACGTGCAGGGCGCGCACGAGCGCCTCGCGGCCCAGCAGAAGACGCTCGACGGGCTCAAGGCGAACATCGCGAAGGGACAGGCGACGGCGCGGCAGCTGCCCGAGTTCCAGCAGCAGGTGACCGAGCTCGAGGCGAGGCTCGCGGCGCTGCGGGACGTGCTGCCGGAGGAGAAGGACGTCGGCGATCTGCTGCGCGGCATCCAGACGCTCGCCGTCCAGTCGAACCTGCAGATCCGCGGCTTCAAGCCGGCGCCGATCGTCGCGCGCCAGCTCCACGCCGAGTGGCCCATCCGCCTCGAGCTGGACGGCACGTACCACAACCTCGGCCAGTTCTTCGACCGCGTCGGGAAGTACTCGCGAATCATCAACATCGGCGACGTGCAGATCAAGGCGAAGGAACAGCCGCAGCCCGGCTCGACCATCAGCGTCGACTGCACCGCCATGACGTTCGTGCTGCAGGAGCCGGCCGCCAAGGCCGGAGCGGCCGCCACCCCGCGCCCCGGGGCGCCGAAAGCGAGCTGACGATGCTGGTCCCGCTCTTTCTTCTTCTGAGCGTCGTCACCGCGCAGGGCACCGTGCCGGCGCCGGCGCCGCCCGAGGCGCCCGCGCACGAGGCGTTCACCTATGAGCCTGCCGGCCGCCGCGATCCGTTCGTCAGTCTGCTGCGGAGCGGAACCGACAGCCGGGTGGTCCGCCCTGCCGGAGCCGTCGACGGTCTTGCCGGCCTCGCCATCGCGGACATCGCCGTGCGCGGCGTCATCAAGGCGCGCGACGGCTACCTCGCCATCGTCCAGGGCCCGGACACGAAGACGTATCTCGTCCGGCCCGACGATCGGCTGCTCGACGGCACGGTGAAGTCGATCACCCCGGCCGGAATGGTGCTGCTGCAGGAGGTGAGCGATCCGCTTTCGCTCGTCACGCAGAAGGAAGTGCGCAAGCTGCTGCGCGGAACCGAGGAAGGGAAGTAGCTCCCCATGCGTCGTTACCGGAGTGCGATTCTCCTTGCGGTCCTGGTCGCGATGGCCGCGTCCGACGGCCGGCTGGCGGCAACCGCCGGCCCGCGGCTGACGGCCATCACGGCCACGGACGGTGCCCGGCCTGCGGTGCTGATCGAAGCCACCGAGCCGGTCCCGTACGCGACCGCCCGGCCCGATCCGTTCACCGTGCTGGTCGACCTGCGCAACGTCGCAGCCACCGGCTACGCCAACGGGTTCACGCCCCGTCCGGCGAGCCCGGTCGGCGGCGTCGAGGTCGAGTCGATTGCGGGCGCCGACGGCCAGCCGGTCACGCGGGTGCGCGTGTCGCTCGTCGAGCCGGTCAGCCACCGGGTCCGCAGCCACCGCAACGTCATCGTCGTCGAGCTCGACCCGGACGCGGCGCTGACGGCGTCGGCGTCGACGGCCGTTGCGCGGACGGAGGCGCCGGCCGATGCGCCGGCGACGCAGACCGTCCTGCGCGCCGTCCGCGCGGAAGCGGGCGAGCGGGGCACCACGCTGACGCTCGTCGGCTCCGGACCGCTCGCGCCGACGCAGGTCCAGCGCGCCGGCCCCGACCGGCTGTTCCTCGACCTGCCGGGCGTCGTGGCGGACGTGCCGCCCGTGACGGTCGTGCAGCAGGGCGCCGTCGAGCGCGTGCGCGTGGCGCTCAACAGCCGCGAGCCGCTCGTCACGCGCGTGGTCGTCGATCTCGCGCGACCCGCCCCGCACAGCATGGCGAAAGCGGAGGACGGGCGTGAGCTGCGTCTGACGTTCCACGACGGCGCGACGTCTCAGGCCGAGGCGCCGCCGACGCCAGCGGACGCCGGGAGGTCCGCGCCCGATCCGAGCCAGGTCCTCCAGCCGTTCGCCGCGGCCCAGCCGACGGCGCAGCCCGCGCTCGCCGCGCCGCCGCAGCCGGGCACGACCATCGCGGAAGACGAGAAGCAGTACACCGGGCATCCGATCAGCCTGGACTTCCAGGGGGCCGATCTCCGCGCCGTGCTGCGCACCTTCGCGGAAATCAGCGGGCTGAACATCGTGATCGATCCGACGGTGCAGGGGAGCGTGGACGTCGCGCTGCGCGACGTGCCGTGGGACCAGGCGCTCGACATCATCCTGCGCGCGAACAAGCTCGGCTACAGCGTGGACGGCACCATCGTGCGCGTCGCGCCGCTGTCGGTGCTCGCCGAGGAAGAGAAGCAGCGGCGGCAGCTCGCGGAGCAGCAGGCGCTGGCCGGCGAGCTGCGGGTGATGACGGCGACGCTCAGCTACGCGACCGCCGAGCAGATCCGGCCGCTGCTGCTCAAGAGCGCCCTCACGCAGCGCGGCACCGTCGAGGTCGACACGCGCTCGAACACGCTGATCATCACCGACCTGCAGCCGGCGCTCGATCGCGCCCGCATGCTCATCGGGACGCTGGACCGGCCGCAGCCCCAGGTCGAGATCGAGGCACGGATCGTCATCACGAACAAGTCGTTCCGGCGCGAGGTCGGCGCGCGGCTCGGGCTCGGCGGCGAGGCGTCGGCCCGGCTGGGCAACACCACGCCGCTGGCCTTCCCGAACTCGATCGTCGCGGGCGGCCGCACCGGCTCGCCGACGCCGACGCCGGGCGCCCCCAATCTCGTGAACCTCGGCGTGACCGGCGCGTCCTCGGCGGTCGGTCTCGCGCTCGGCGCCGTCAACGGCGCGTTCAACCTGGATGCGGAGCTGTCCGCGCTCGAGACGCAGGGCAAGCTCAGCGTGATCTCGACGCCGCGGGTCACCACCCAGAACAACATCGAGGCGGAGATCACCCAGGGCACGCAGATCCCGATTCAGACCGTCGCGAACAACACCGTCACGGTCACGTTCAAGGACGCCGCGCTGAAGCTGACCGTCACGCCGCAGATCACGGCGGCCAACACGGTCATCATGCGCATCAATCTCGAGAACGCGCAGGCCGACTTCGGGCGGAGCGTCAACGACATCCCCCCGATCGACACGCAGCGCGCCATCACCACGGTGCTCGTCGGCGACGGCGAGACGACCGTCATTGGCGGCATCTACTTCAGCTCGCAGGAGCGCCGGCAGGAGCGCACGCCGCTGCTGCACAAGGTGCCGCTGCTCGGGTGGCTGTTCAAGAACGACCTGGTCGCCGACGCGAACAACGAGCTGCTCATCTTCATCACGCCGCGCATTCTCAAGGGCTGAGTACGGGTATGGACGTCAAGACTCTCGTGAACTGGCGGAGGATTTCCGCGATCGCGCTCGCGGCGGCGCTCGCCGGCGTCGCATCGGGCTGCAGTTCGACCGTGCGCGAAGGGCGCTCTCCGGCCTACCTGATCATCGAAGGACTCGAGGCCGCACCCGGCTTCGAGGACAACGAATTCTCGTCGGAGCTGTCGTCCGACGTCCAGACCGACGGATCGGTCTTCGAGGACCTGGGCCGGGCGCGCTTCCGGCTCGGGCTGCGCGACATCGGCGCGCCGGGCAACCCGACCGAGCCGACCTCGAACAACTTCATCACGGTGACGCGCTACCGGGTGAAGTACATCCGCTCGGACGGCCGCAGCGTGGAAGGCGTCGACGTGCCGTACACGTTCGACGGCGCCGGCACGGCCACCGTCGGCCTCAGCAACTCGACCGAGCTCGTGTTCGTGCTGGTGCGGGGACAGGCCAAGCTGGAAGCGCCGCTGCGCGAGCTGAAGAACGGAGGCGACGCGCTGATGATCTCGACGCTGGCCGAGGTGACCTTCTACGGGCGCGACCAGGCGGGCAACGAGGTCGAGGCGAAGGGCGCCATCAGCGTCAACTTCGCCGACTGGGCCGATCCGGAATAGCGCGCAAACCGTCAGCAGGAAGCAGAAACGATCATGGCCTCTTACTCGCGTGTGCTGGTTGTGGTGCTGGCGGCCCTCGTGGCCGCGTGCACGACGAAGAAGACCGAGACTCCGGCGCCGTCCGGGCCCTCGGAGCTGGGCCTGTCGCTCGACGTGCAGGCGAGCCCCGACGTGCTGGCCCAGGATGGTCGGTCGGAAGCGCAGGTCGACGTCTTCGCGCGGGGGCCGAACGGCGAGCCGCTGGCGAACGTCGACATCCGCCTCGATGTCGCCGTGAACCACCAGTTCACCGACTTCGGCCGCATCTCCGCGAAAAGCCTCAGGACCGGCGGCGACGGCCGGGCGAGGGCGATCTATCGCGCGCCGAACCCCACCGACGACGTCAGCCGGGAGACGCGGGTGCAGGTCTACGCGACGCCGGTCGGCTCGAACGTCAACGGCCAGCGGGCGCGGTTCGCCGAGATTCGTCTTGTGCCGGACGGCACGATCGGCGGCGAAGCCGACGTTCCCGACTTCTCCTTCCAGCCGACGAGCCCGGTACAGCTCGAGACGGTCACGTTCGATGCCTCCGATCCGGAGCTCGACAGCCAGATCGTCCGGTACGACTGGAACTTCGGGGACGGCAGCCGGGCGTCCGGGCGCGCCGTCGCGCATCAGTTCAAGAAAGCCGGCACCTTCAACGTGGTCCTGACGGTCACGGACTTCGCCGGCCGCCGGGGCTCGCGCGCGAAGAACGTGCCCGTCGACGCCGGGGACCTGCCGGTCGCGTCATTCGTCTTCTCGCCGTCCGAGCCGGTCGTCAACCAGGACGTCTGGTTCAACGGCTCGGCCTCCAGCGCGACGCCGCCGCGCCGGATCGTCCGGTACGACTGGGTCTTCGGTGACGGCAAGAAGGCCTCCGGGATGGTGGTGAAGACCACCTACAAGAACCCGGGCAAGTACAACGTGACCCTCACGGTCACGGACGACGCCGGCAATATCCACACGGCGAACCAGGAGGTCGACGTCAAGGACGCCGCCCCGTAGGCACCCCGGCAGCCAGGCGCGGGCCGGGCTGCTAGACTGCTCTCCGGTGGCCGACGCCCGCGACACCCCCCGCATCGTCGACCTGCAGCGCCGGGTCCGCCAGGACCCGGCGTCGCTGGCGTTTGCTCCCCTCGCCGAGGAATACCGGCGCGCCGGCCGTCTCGACGATGCCATCCGGATCTGCCGGTCCGGACTGGCCGTACACCCCGGATACGTCAGCGCGCGGGCGACACTCGGGCGCGCCCTGCTCGATCAAGGGAACCTCGACGCGGCCTTCGTCGAGCTGACCGCCGTCCTCGAGAGTGCGCCGGAGCATCTCGGCGCGCTCCGGGGCGTGGCCGACATCCTCCATCGTCGCGGCGAGCTGGAAACCGCGCTGGAGAAGTACCGGCTCGCGCTCGCGCTGGCGCACGACGATCACGAGCTGGCTGCACGCATCGCGGCGATCGAGTCCCTGCTGACGCGCGGGGCCGGAGTACGGCCGGCCGGTGAGGCTGCGGCCCGCCGTCAGCGCGCGGCGCTCGAAGGCTGGCTCGCGCGCATCACCGCCGACCGTGCCGCGCGGAATGTCCGTGACTGATCCTGCGATCCTGCGCACGCGGCACGCGTGGGTCCGGGATCGGCTCGCGCCGCTGGACCTGGACCGCCTGCTCGTCACGTCGCTGCCGAACGTCGCGTGGCTCACCGGCGTCTTCGCCTCGGCCGGTGCCGCGCTGCTCGAGCCCGAGGGCGTGACGCTCGTCATCGATCGCCGGTATGCGGCCGACGCCGCCGAGGCGGTCGAGGCATCGGCCGGCACGCTTGCGCTGGAGCTGGTGGAACGGTCGTACGACGAGACGATCGCCGCGATGCTGGCCCGCCGCGGCGCGCGTACCGGCTTCGAGGCGCGCGCGCTGACCGTGGAGCGTCATCGCTGGCTGCTTGCCACGCTCGCGGCCGACGGCCTCGCCGCCGACCTGCTCGTTCCGACCGCCGATGCCGTCGAAGCCTGCCGGGTGATCAAGGACGCGTCGGAAATCGCGCTGCTCCGGGAAGCGGGGCGCCGGCTCTCGGCCGTGGCCCGCCGCGTGCTGCCCGGGGTGCGGGCCGGCCTGCGCGAAATCGACGTGGCCGCAGCCATCGAGGCGGCGCTGCGGGAGGAAGGATTCAGTCGGCCCGCTTTTGATACGATTGTCGCTTCCGGTCCGCGCTCCGCGCTGCCCCATGGGCGGGCGTCGGACCGCCGGCTGCACGCCGGCGACCTCGTGGTGCTGGACTTCGGCGGGGTCTACGGCGGATACTGCGTCGATTTGACCCGCACCCTCGCGGTTGGCGGTCCGCCCCGTGATGCGTATCGCGTGTACGCGGCGGTGGCTGAAGCGCAGAACGCCGCGCGGGCGGCGGCCGTGCCGGGCGCCCGGTTCGACGAGATCGACGCGGCGGCCCGCCGGGTGCTCGAGTCGCACGGGCTCGGCGACGCCTTCACGCACGGCACGGGCCACGGGCTGGGGCTCGAGATTCACGAGGCGCCCAGGCTGGCCCCGCGCGGGCCGGAGTGGGATCGCCCGCCGCTGCCCGGGACGGTGCGCCTGCCCGAGGCCGCGTTGCCGGGCATGGTGTTCACGATCGAACCTGGTGTATACCGGGCGGGCTGGGGTGGCGTGCGCATCGAAGACGATGCGCTGGTCACCAGGGATGGGGTCGAGTGGCTCACAGACGTGCCGACCGCGCTGACCTCGGCGTAGCGGAACCACGGGACGCCACTGGAACGCGAATGGACTTCGAGGAGATCAAACAGATCCTGGCGCTGGTGCGGGAGCATGAGCTCGCCGAGTTCGAGCTCGAGCACCAGGACTTCAAGATCCGGATTCGCAAGGAAGGGGGCGCGACCGTGCTGGCGACGCCTCCACCTGCACCCGCCGCAGCCGCACCCGCGCCGGCGCCCGTCGACGCGGCGCCTGCACCCGCCCCCTTGCCGCTGGCCGGCAGCGGGGAGGAGGAGGTGGAGTTCGCCGTCGTGAAGGCGCCAATCGTCGGCACCTTCTATCATGCCCCGGAGCCCGGGGCGCCCCCCTTCGTCAAGGTCGGCGACGTCGTCAGGAAGAACCAGGTGCTCTGCATCATCGAAGCGATGAAGCTGATGAACGAGATCGAGTCGGAGTACGAGGGGGAAATCGTCCGGATCTACGTCGAGAACGGCAAGCCCGTGCAGTACGGGGAGCGGCTCTTCGCAATCCGGGCGACGTAGCGCATGTTCAAGAAGATCCTGATCGCCAACCGGGGTGAGATCGCGCTCCGCGTGATCCATGCCTGCCGTGAACTGGGGATCAGGACGGTCGCCGTGTACTCCGAGGCCGACGAGCACGCCCTCCACGTCCGGTTCGCCGACGAGGACATCTGCATCGGCCCGGCGCGGAGCACCGACAGCTATCTGAACGTCCCGGCCATCATCAGCGCCGCCGAGATCACCGGCGCCGACGCCATCCATCCCGGCTACGGCTTCCTGTCGGAGAGCGCCCTCCTCGCGGAGGTCTGCGAGGCCTGCCACATCCGGTTCATCGGCCCGGATCCGCACGTGATCCGGCTGATGGGGGACAAGGCCCGGGCGCGCCGGGCGATGAAGAAGGCGGGCGTGCCGATCCTGCCCGGATCGGACGGCCCGGTGGAGAGCGAGGAACAGGCGCTCCGGATTGCGCGCGACATCGGGTATCCGGTCATCATCAAGGCGACCGCCGGCGGGGGCGGGCGCGGGATGCGGGTGGTCGAGAGCGCCGCCGACCTGCCGCAGGCGCTGAAGACCGCGCAACGCGAAGCCGAAGCCGCGTTCGGGATCGGCGACGTCTACATCGAGAAGTACGTCGTCGCGCCCCGGCACATCGAGTTCCAGGTCATCGGCGATCACTACGGCAGCGTGGTGTCGCTCGGCGAACGCGAGTGCTCGATCCAGCGGCGCCATCAGAAGCTCATCGAGGAATCGCCGTCGGTCGCGCTGACCGAGAAGATGCGCCGGAAGATGGGCGGGATCGTCGTCGACGCCGCCCGGGCGGTGCAGTACGCCAACGCGGGGACCTTCGAGTTCCTGATGGATCGCGACGGCCGCTTCTACTTCATGGAAGTCAACACGCGGCTGCAGGTGGAGCATCCCGTCACCGAGATGGTGACCGGAATCGACATCGTCAAGGAGCAGATCCGCGTCGCGGCCGGCGAGCGGCTGTCCTTCAAGCAGTCCGAGGTCACGTTCACCGGCCATTCGATCGAGTGCCGGATCAACGCCGAGGACCCGGAGCGCTTCACGCCGTCGCCGGGCACCATCCAGGCGTTCAGCCTCCCCGGCGGGCCGGGCGTACGGATCGACACCGCGGCGCACACCGACTGCACGATCCCGCCGTACTACGACTCGATGATCGCCAAGGTCATCACCTGGGGACGCGACCGTCAGGAAGCGATCGCGCGCATGCGGCGGACCCTCGAGATGTCCGTCATCGAGGGCATCCGGACCACGATCCCGCTGCACCTCCGCATCATGAGCGACCCGGATTTCCAGGCGGGCCGGCTCAGCACCGCTTTCATGGACCGGTTCGCGCCCGGTCGGGCGAAGTCCGCCGGGCAGTTCCGGGAAGCCGTTTGAGGCTGCCGGGCCTCTACGCCATCCTGGACGACGAGGTGACCCGCCGGGAAGGGTGGGACCTCGTGCCGCTGGCGGAGGCGCTCTTCGCGGAAGGCGTCCGCTTCGTCCAGGTGCGCGCGAAGACGCTGGCGTCGGGCGAGCTGCTCCGGCAGGTGGAGGGGGTGCTCCGCGCCGCCGAGCCGTACGACGCGATGGTCGTCGTCAACGACCGGCCGGACGTCGCGCGCATCGCCGGCGCGGCCGGCGTGCACGTCGGCCAGGACGATCTGCCGCCGTCGGCGGCGCGCCGGATCGTCGGGGACGCGGCGCTGGTCGGCGTGTCGACGCATACGCCGGCGCAGATTGACGCCGCGGCGGGGGAGCCGGTTTCCTACATCGCCATCGGACCGGTCTTCGGCACGCACACGAAGGCGACGGGGTACGCGCCCGTCGGACCCGGCATGGTCTCGCGCACGGCAGCAGCCGGCCGGCCGGTGGTCGCCATCGGCGGCATCACGCTGGACCGGGCGCCCGCGGTGATCGCGGCGGGTGCGGCGAGCGTGGCGGTCATCACCGATCTGTTCACGGGCGGCGATCCGGCCGGGCGCGCGCGCGCCTGGCTGGCGCGCCTGAGGGAAGCGGGCGCCGGGCTATAATTTGCGGCTTCAACGCCTGCGGCAGCCGTCACCGTCGGCCGACGGGGCGGCGTCCGGGGAGGCTGGATGGACTCGAATCTGCTCAAGACCAAGTCGATCGAGCAGCTGGTCAGCGACGTCGAGCACGGGGGCAAGGCGCTCCGGCGCACGCTCACGGCCGTCGACCTGACCATGCTGGGGATCGGCGCCATCATCGGGACCGGCATCTTCGTGCTGACGGGCACGGCGGCCGCGAACCAGGCCGGGCCCGCGATCACGGTCTCCTATCTGTTTGCCGGTCTGGCGTGCGCCTTCGCGGCGCTCTGCTACGCCGAGTTCGCGTCGATGATTCCGATCGCCGGGTCGGCATACACCTACGCCTATGCCACGCTCGGCGAGATCGTCGCCTGGATGATCGGCTGGGACCTCATTCTCGAGTACGCCGTCGGGTCCATGACGGTGTCGGTCGGGTGGAGCGGATATTTCCAGCGAATTCTCGCCGGTTTCGGCGTGCACCTTCCGGTCTGGATGACCGCGTCGCCGTGGGCGGCCGACGGGGCCGTGCTGAACCTGCCGGCGGCGCTCGTCGTGCTGGCGATCACGGGGCTGCTGATCCTCGGCGTCCGGGAGAGCGCGCGCTTCAACGCCGTGATGGTGGCGGTCAAGCTCGGGGCGGTGCTGTTCTTCGTCGTGGCCGGCTTCACGTTCGTCAGGCCGGAGAACTGGTCGCCGTTCATGCCCTACGGCTTCTCCGGGGTGATGGCGGCCGCCGCGGTCGTGTTCTTTGCCTACATCGGGTTCGACGCCGTGTCGACGACGGCGGAGGAGGCGACGAACCCGCAGCGCGATCTGCCCATCGGCATCATCGCATCGCTCATCATCTGCACGCTGCTGTACCTGGTGGTCTCGGCGATCCTGTCCGGCATCCTGCCGGTGCTCGAATACAAGGACAACGTGCAGTTCCTCAACGCGCCGGTCGGGTACGCGCTGGCGGTCATCGGGCAGGACTGGGCGGCCGGGCTCGTCTCCGCGGGAGCGGTGGCGGGCATCACGAGCGTGCTGCTCGTCATGCTCATGAGCCAGCCGCGCATCTTCTTCGCGATGAGCCGCGATCGCCTGCTGCCGGCGGCCGCCGCGAAGGTGCACCCGCGGTTCAAGACTCCCTACGTGACGACGATCATCACCGGCGTCGTCGTGGCCATCGCCGCGGCCCTCGTGCCGATCCAGATCCTCGGCGAGATGACGAGCATCGGCACGCTGTTCGCGTTCATGGTCGTCTGCGCGGCGGTCATGATGCTGCGCGTGAAGCGTCCGGATGCGCCGCGCCCCTTCAAGGTGCCGGGCGGGTTCGTCATCCCGGTGCTCGGGATCCTCTCCTGTCTGTATCTGATGCTCAGCCTCCCGGTGGCGACCTGGGTGCGCTTCCTCGGGTGGCTGAACATCGGCATGCTGATCTACTGGTTCTACGGCCGGACGCACAGCCCGCTGGCCGACAAGCAGGAGCTGGCCGCGCGCACGCGGCTCGAGTCGGTGGGGAACTTCGTCACCGTGCTCGGCGCGCTGCTGCTGTTCAACGGCTTCTTCATGACGGTGCTCGGCTTCATGACCGTGCTCGGCATCACGACGGAGGAGCTGGCGAAGTGGTACGAGATCGGCGTGACGGCGGAGCAGTCCGACCGCTTCGGGCTGATGGTGCTGGCGGCCGGCGCGGTCACCTTCGTCGTCGGGCGGCTGCTTGCGAAGTCGGGGCGGAGCGCCGGCACCGGGGCGGCGGGCGCATCGGTCTGAGCGGTCGACGACACGATCGGGCGGCGGAGGCGGAGTGAGCGCACGGATTCTGGATGGGGCGGCCGTCGCGGCCGCGATACGTGAGGAGCTGCGGCCGCGGGTCGAGCGCTTCACGGCGGCAGCGGGCCGGCCTCCGGGCCTCGGCGTGGTGCTCGCCGGGACGCATGCGCCGTCCGAAATCTACGTCCGCAACAAGCTGAAGGCGGCCTCCGAGGTGGGATGCCGCGCCGACCTCGTGCGGCTGCCCGAGACGGCCACGCTCGCCGACGCGCTCTCGGCCGTCCAGGAGCTCAACGCCAGCGCGGTGCACGACGCCATCCTGGTGCAGGATCCGCTGCCGGCCGGGATGGGGGCCGGCGCCTCGAAGGTCGTCTTCGACGCCATCGATCCCGACAAGGACGTCGACGGCTTCACGCCGATCAACGCGGGCCGGCTGGTGCAGAACCGGGCCGTGCTCGCTCCCTGCACGCCGTCGGGCATCATCAGCCTGCTCGAACGCGAGGGGATTCCAATCGCCGGCGCGCGCGCCGTGGTCATCGGGCGGAGCGACATCGTCGGCAAGCCGATGGCGATGCTGCTGCTGCACCGGCACGCCACCGTCACGATCTGCCACTCGCGGACCCCGGATCTGCCGGCGGTGACGCGCGAGGCCGACATGCTCGTTGCCGCGGTCGGGCGCGCGGCGTTCGTCACGACGGATCACGTGAAGCCGGGCGCGACCGTGGTCGACGTGGGCATCAACCGGGTCACCGATCGCGCGGCCGTCGAGCGGCTCTTCCCGACCGGCTCGCCGCGCCTGGCGGCCTTCGAGAAGCGCGGCGCGCTCGTGGTCGGCGACGTGCATCCGGCGGTCGCGGAGGTCGCCGGCGCGCTCACGCCGGTGCCGGGCGGCGTCGGCCCCCTCACCATCGCCCAGCTGCTCGTGAACACCGTCACGGCGGCCGAGACGAGGGCGGCGTGGTCCGGGTCGCGCTGACCGGGGGCATCGCGACCGGCAAGAGCCATGTCAGCCGCGCGCTGGCGGCGCGCGGGATTCCCACCATCGACGCCGACGTGCTCGCGCGCGAGGCGCTCGCGCCGGGATCGACGGGCGCCCGGGCCGTGGTCGAGCGGTTCGGCGACGCGGTGCGCGCCCCCGGAGGCGCCATCGATCGGAAGGCGCTGGGCCGCATCATCTTCGGGGACGCCCAGGCCCGCCGCGACCTGGAAGCGATCGTCCATCCCTGCGTGTACGAGCGCATCGACGACTGGTTCCGCACGGTCGAGTCGCCGGCCGGATTCGCCGTCGCCGAAATCCCGCTGCTCTTCGAGACCGCCCGGGAACACGACTTCGATCGCGTTGTCGTCGTCGCGTGCGCGCCCGAGCGCCAGATCGAGCGCGCGATGGCGCGCGACGGCCTGGCGGAAGCGGACGTGCGCGCCCGCCTCGCGGCGCAGTGGCCGATTCGCGAGAAGGTCGCGAAGGCCGATCACGTCATCCACACGGACGGTACGTTCGCCGAGACCGACGAGCAGATCGAGCGGGTGATCGAGGCGCTCAGGCGGGAGGCGCGGACCGGCGTCTGAGCCGGCCTAGGCGGAGAGCTGTTCGTCGTCTTTCGCGGGCGCGATGCGCTCGTCGACGAAGGTGTTCCACTCGTGGCACTGCGGGCACTGCCAGAGCAGCTCCGTGCTGCGATAGCGGCAGCGCACGCAGATGTGCGGATCGAGATAGAACACCGCTTCCCGCGCGATCGCGAGATAGCGCTCGATGAGCGGCTGCGGGCTTCCGAGCGCCGCGAGCGCCTGCCAGATCTCCTGGTGGAGCAGCAGTGTGTGCGGGTTGTGGGTCAGCGCTTCGAAGAGCAGGTCCAGCCCGCCCTCGGCATCGGCTGCGGCGGCGCGATGGCGGGCGAGCGCCAGGCGCACGCGCCAGTCCTGCGGGTTGGCGGTCAGCAGACGGCGGCAGAGCTCCGGCAGCTTTTCCGGCGTGCCGAGCGCGTCGTAGGCCCGCTCCAGGCGCTCGAACGCCAGATAGGCGCGTTCGGGCGTGGCGTCGACGAGCTGCTCCCAGGCGGCGACCGCGCCGGCCGTGTCCCCCTCCTCGAGACGCAGATCCCCGAGTGCCAGGTAAGCCGGCGTCGTCGTCGGTTCGTGCCCGATGGCGGCGCCGAAATGCCGGGCGGCGCCTTCCCGGTTGCCCGCTCGCGCCGCGTCGGTGCCGAGCTCGTACTCCAGGAACCCCAGGATCAGGTCGTGGCGGGTGCGCCCGCCCGCGCCATCGATCTCGGCCAGCTGGCTGCGAACCTCCCAGGCTTCCGCCCACTGCCGCTGCTCCTCGTGCAGCTTCTCGAGCTGTACGAGCGCGTGGCGGTTCTTCGGGTCCAGCCGGAGGACTTCCTTGAATGCCTCGTACGCGCGATCGACGAACCCGGCGCGGCGGAAATCGAGGCCGAGGCAGAGCAGGATGTAGGCGTGTTCGAGCGGCTTGAGCTTCGGGCGCTGGAGGAGGTTCTGGTGGATGGTGATCGCCCGGCCGACCTGACCCTTTTCGCGATACAGGTTGCCGAGCACCAGATGGATTTCGAGCGCGTCCTCGTCGAGCCACGCCGCGCGGGAGAGCTCGTCGATGGCCTGATCGATCCGGTTGGCGACGACGAGGTCCAGACCGACGATGAAGTGGGGCGACTCGCGCGCCTTGCGGCGATCGATCCACTGGCCATCGCGGAGCTTGTACCGCTCCCACGCCTTGCCGATCGCGAGCCCGGCCAGCAAGGCGAGCAGCCCGACCAGCAGGGGAAGGTACACGCTCATTGTTCCTACTGTCGCACAGGCGTCAGATCCGAGACCACCTGGTCCCAGAGTCCCTGGCCGCGGAGCAGGAGCTCGGTGAGCTCGCGCACGGCGCCGTCGCCGCCGCGCGCGCTGCTGATCCATGCCGCCGCCGCGCGCGCCTCCGGGACGGCGTCGGCCGGCGCCGCGGGGAGCCCGACACGCGCGAGCACCGGCAAGTCGAGCAGGTCGTCGCCCATGTAGGCGACCTCGTCGTCCTTGAAACCCTCGGACGTCAGGATCTCCTCGTAGACGGCCAGCTTGTCGGCCGCGCCCTGCCGGACGATCGGGATGCGCAGCTGCGCCGCGCGCTCGGCAGTGGCCGCCGCGTAGCGCGCCGAGAGCAGGCCGACGCGCAGGCCCGCCCTCGTCGCGAGCACGATGCCGGTGCCGTCCCGGATGTCGAAGGTCTTCGACTCGCCGCCGTCCGGGTGCAGGATGATCTTGCCGTCCGTCAGCACGCCGTCGACGTCCAGCAGTACCAGCCGGATGCGCTGCACGCGCTCGTCGAGCGTGGGCGCCACGTCAGATGAGCTCCGTGCGCCAGAGATCGTGCAGATGCACGACCCCGTCGACGCGATCGCCGTCCGCCACGATGACCGAGGTGATCCGGCGCTCCTCCATCAGATTCAGGGCGTCCACCGCCAGCAGGTTCCGGCTGATGGTGACCGGATGCCTCGTCATGACGTCGCCTGCCGTCTGCTGGAGGATGTCGGGAATGGTCGTCATGCGCCGCCGCAGGTCGCCGTCGGTGATGATGCCGGCGAGCCGGCCCGCGGCGTCGAGGACGCAGGTCATGCCGAGCCCCTGGCGCGACATCTCGTAGATGACGTCGCGCATCGGCGTCGACTCCGTGACCGCGGGCAGATCGTCCCCCGCGTGCATCACCTGCTCCACCCGCATCAGCCGCTTGCCGAGCTTCCCGCCCGGGTGCAGGTTCGCGAAGTCCTCCGCGCGGAAGCCCTTCTCGACGAGCAGCGTCATCGCGAGCGCGTCGCCCAGCGCCAGTGCCGCCGTGGTGCTCGCCGTGGGCACGAGATTCAGCGGGCAGGCTTCGCGGTCGACGTGACAGTCGAGCGTCACGTCCGCGAACTGCCCGAGGGTCGACGCGGGCTCGCCCGTGAGCGCGACGATGCGGGCGCCGGTGCGCCGGATGGTCTCGAGCAGCCGGAGGATCTCGGCCGTCTCCCCGCTGTGCGACAGCGCGACGACGACGTCCCCTTTCTGGATGACGCCGAGGTCACCGTGAATCGCCTCGGCGGGATGCAGGAAGAACGCAGGCGTGCCGGTGCTGGCCAGCGTCGCCGCGATCTTCCGCGCGATGATGCCCGACTTGCCCATGCCCGTGACGATGACCCGGCCGGTACACGTCTTCAGCAGGTCGACGGCGCGCGTGAAGCGCTCGTCGAGGCGCTCCGTCAGGGCGAGGATGGCCGCCGCTTCGGTCTGCAGGACCGTTCGCGCGAGCGACAGGTCGGGCGCGGCGGTCCCGGGCGAGGCGTCGCCGGCGGCAGGGGAGAGGCGCGAATCAGGACCGGCGGGCGATGGCATCGATGGCAGTGAGCTGGCGCAGCAGCGGTTCCAGCCGATCGAGCCGCAGCGCGTTCTGCGCGTCGCTCTTCGCGCGCGCCGGCTCGTCGTGGACTTCGAAGAACACGCCGTCCACGCCGGCCGCGGCGCCCGCGCGCGCGAGCGGCTCGATGTACTCGGCGAGTCCGGCGCTGGCACCGTCGCCGGCGCCGGGCAGCTGCAGGCTGTGGGTGACGTCGAAGACCACGGGCACGCCGAGCGACCGCATGATCGGGAACGCGCGCATGTCGACGACGAGGTTGTTGTAGCCGAACGTCGTCCCGCGTTCGGTGACGAACACGTCCGGATTGCCGGAGCCGGTCACCTTGGCCACCGCATGCCTGATGTCCGGCGGCGCCAGGAACTGCCCCTTCTTGATGTTGACGGCGCGCCCGGTCCGGGCCGCCGCGACGAGCAGATCGGTCTGCCGGCAGAGAAAAGCCGGAATCTGCAGCACATCCGCGACCGCCGCGGCGGCGGCGGCCTGATCCGGTTCGTGGACGTCGGTCAGCACGGGGAGGCCGGTCTCGGCCTTCACGCGCTCGAGCACCCGGAGTCCGTCCTGCAGGCCCGGCCCGCGGAATGCGCCGAGCGACGTGCGGTTCGCCTTGTCGTACGACGCCTTGAAGATCAGGGGCACGCCCGTTGCCCGGCTCACGGCCAGCAGCGCGCGGGCGAGATCGAGGGCGTGCGACTCGCTCTCGATCACGCACGGGCCGGCGATGGCCACGAGCGGCGCGCCGCCTCCGATGGTCAGTCCACCCGCCTGCACGCGCGACACGACGGCGATCATACCGCATGGGCATGCGGCAGGGCGGCACGGGGCGGAGAGCCGCCCGCGGCTAGCGCGCCGTTTCCGCCAGGCGGGGCGACGCGGCCAGCCGGTGCTGGTACGCCGCGCCGACGAAGCTCGCGAACAGCGGATGCGGCTTCAGCGGTTTCGACTTGAACTCCGGATGGAACTGCACCGCCAGGAACCAGGGATGGTCGGGCAGCTCCGCGATCTCGACGAACTTGCCGTCCGGCGACTTGCCGGAGATGCGCAGACCGTGCTCCGTGAGCGTCTTCTCGTACAGGCAGTTGAACTCGTAACGGTGCCGGTGCCGCTCGTAGATGCGGTCCGCGCCGTAGATCCGGTGCGCCAGCGATCCCGGCGTCAGGTCGCACGGGTACTGGCCGAGGCGCATCGTCCCGCCGAGTTCCTCCACGCCGAGCAGGTCGCGCAGCTTGTAAATCACCTTGTGCGGGGCATCCGGATCGCACTCGGTGGAGTCGGCGTCGGTCAGGCCCGCGACGTTCCGGGCGAACTCCACCGCGGCCCACTGGAAGCCGTAGCAGATCCCGAAGTACGGAATGCCATGGGTGCGCGCGTATTGCGCCGCCAGCATCATGCCGCGCGTGCCGCGGTTGCCGAAGCCGCCCGGCACCAGGATGCCGTGCGAACCCTCGAGCAGGCGCTCGCCGCCCGGCTCCTCGAGGCCCTCGGCCTCCACCCACTTGATGTTGACCTTCAGGCGATGCGCGAAGCCGCCGTGGTACAGCGCTTCGTTGAGGCTCTTGTACGAATCCTCGTACCCGACGTACTTGCCGACGACATGGATCGTCAGCTCGTCGTCCGGGTTGCGGATTCCCTCGACGAGCCGTTCCCACGCGTCCATCCGCGGTTCGGTCGGCTCCAGGTGGAGGAGCTTCAGGATGATCTCGTCGAGCCCCTCGGAAGCCAGCGCGAGCGGCACCTCGTAGATCGTCTCGACGTCGCGCGCCGTGATGACCGCGTGCTCGTCGACATCGCAGAACAGCGCGATCTTCTGCTTCACGTCCCGGGGAAGCGGGCGGTCGGTGCGGCAGAGCAGGATGTCGGGCTGGATGCCGATCGACCGCAGGTCGCGGACGCTGTGCTGCGTGGGCTTCGTCTTCACCTCGCCGGCCGTGCCGATGAACGGCACGAGCGTCAGGTGGATGTAGATCGTGTTGTCGCGTCCGGCATCCTGGCGGAACTGCCGGATGGCCTCCAGGAACGGCAGGCTCTCGATGTCGCCCACGGTGCCGCCGATCTCGACGATCACGATGTCGACGTCGCGCGAGACGCCCCGGATGCTGTCCTTGATCTCGTTGGTGATGTGCGGAATGACCTGGACGGTGCCCCCCAGGTAGTCGCCGCGCCGCTCCTTCTGGATGACCGAGAGATAGATTTTCCCGGTGGTCCAGTTGTTGTTGCGCGTGGGCACCATGCTGGTGAAGCGCTCGTAGTGCCCCAGGTCGAGGTCCGTCTCCGCGCCGTCGTCGGTGACGTAGACCTCGCCGTGCTGGAATGGGCTCATCGTGCCCGGATCGACGTTGATGTAGGGGTCGAACTTCTGGAGCGTGACGCGGTACCCGTGGCCCTCGAGGAGGCACCCGATCGAGGCCGCCGCCAGGCCCTTGCCAAGCGAGGAAACCACCCCGCCGGTCACGAAGATGTATTTCACGGGTCGCGTCGGTTCCTTTTCCATCGTTCTCGGGTGGCCTTCCCTGCCGGGCGACAGCGCCGGCATCAGCCCGCGGGCGCGGCCTCCGACCGCGCGGCGAGCAGCTGTTCGACATGCGCGAGATCGGCCGGCGTGTCGACGCCAATCGATCGACAACGGGTTTCCACGACCCGGATCCGGTAGCCGTGCTCGAGCGCGCGCAGCTGTTCGAGGCGCTCGAGCTGCTCGAGCCGCGTCGGTGGCAGCGAGCGGAAGACCGGCAGGAACGCCCGCCGGTACGAGTAGACGCCGATGTGGCGGAACGCGTGCGGCGGCGGGTCGCCGGCGGCGGCCTCCCGGACGTACGGGATGGGGGCGCGGGAAAAATACAACGCGGCGTCGTCGCGGTCCACCACGACCTTGACGACGTTCGGGTCCAGGTATTCGGCGCGGTCGACGAGCCGGGTCCGGAGCGAGCCCATGACGGCCCGCGCATCGCCGGTCAGCGCCCCGAGCACCTGCGAGACCATCTCGGGCGCCAGCAGCGGCTCATCGCCCTGGATGTTGATCAGGATGTCGCAGGTGAGTCCCTCCGCGACTTCGGCAATCCGGTCGGTGCCCGTCGCGTGGTCGGGGCGCGTCATCACGGCTTCGCCGCCGAAGGCCTCGACCGCCTCCTGAATCCGCCGGTCGTCGGTCGCGACGATCACGCGATCGATCCCCGCCGCCCGCCGGGCGCGTACGTACACGTGCTCGATCATCGGCCGGCCGGCGATGCGCGCCAGCGGCTTGCCGGGGAAGCGAGACGACTCGTATCGGGCGGGTATGACGATGACGGCCGAGGGACGGACCGGATGCTCAGAGGTCGGAACCGGGAGCACGTCGAATCATAGCACACGCGCACGCCGGATCCGCGGAGTCGGCCGCGGGGGGCGTTGTCCGCCTACGCGGCGCGGCTGGCGAGCACGTCCTGGACGCGGGTGACGAGGGACGCGAGGGAGGTGTTGGCCTTGACGAAATACGCGGTCGCGCCGGCGCGCCTGGCGCGCTCGACGTCGTCGTCCTGCCCGAGATTGCTGAGGACGATCACCGGCACGTGCGCCGTGCGCGCGTCGGCGCGCAGCGCCGCCAGCACCTCGAGTCCCGGCAGGCGCGGCATGACGAGATCCAGGAGGACGACGTCGGGCGGGTTCGCGAGCGCCAGGCGAAGCCCCTCCTCGCCGTCCACCGCGGTGAGCACTTCGTAGCCGTGACGGCAGAGCATCGCCTCGGCGGCGCGGCGCAGGAAGCGATCGTCCTCGACGAGCAGCACCTGCGTGCTCACCGGGAGGCCTCCGCGGCGCTCGCGGCCGGCGACCGGGTTGTCAGCGTCGTGACGAGACCGGCCAGGTGGTCGAGCGAGAGGGAGGCCTTCACCATGTAGCCGGCGGCCCCCAGCGCCTCGGCGTCGAGACGGTCCCCGGGCCGCGACGAGTTCGAGAGCACGAGGACCGGGACGTCGCAGTCGCGCTGCCGCAGTTCGCGCAGGACATCCAGACCGGACAGACGGGGCATCAGCATGTCCAGCAGGACCAGGTCGAACCGCTCCGAGGTGGCCAGCTCGAGGCCTTCCTGTCCGTCCGCCGCGGTGACGACCTCGTAGCCGCGCTTGCGGAGGCCGACCTCGCAGGCCCTACGCAGCACGCGGTCGTCTTCGACGATCAGTATCCGTTTCGACATCGACTCCCTCGACAGGCACCGCGCAGACGAAGCGGCTGCCGCTGCCGTCCTCCCGGGGCTCGTACCAGATGCGGCCACCGAGCTTCTCCAGAATCAGCCGGACCATGAACAGGCCCAGGCCCGTGCCTTCCGTCTCCAGCTTCTGTACGTTCTCGGCCCGGAAGAACTTCTCGAACAGACGCGGACGCGCCGCCTCGGGGACCCCGATGCCGGTGTCCTCGACGATGCAGCGCGCCTCGACCCCGTCGCGGACCACGCGGAGCGAGATCGTGCCGCCGTCCGGGGTGTACTTGATGGCGTTCGACAGCAGGTTGTGCACGACCTGCCGCATCATCGCCGCGTCGACGACGACCGGAATCGGGGTGTCGAGCCCCTCGACCCTGAGCGTCTGGCGCCGGCTCGCGACGTTCGGCTCGACCTCCCCGGCCGCTTCGCCACAGAGCGCGGCCAGATCGTGGGAGGCGGGGGAGAGGCTCACGCGTCCCCCCTCCAGGCGGGCGATGTCCAGCAGATCGTTGACCAGCCCGATCAGCCGATCCGCCGACTGACGGCTGTCCTCCAGATAGGACCGGAGATCCTCGTCCAGGTCCGGTTCGTCCAGCGCGAGCTCCAGCAGCCACTTGATGCCCGCCAGCGGGGTCCGGAGCTGGTGGCTGGCGAAGCTGACGAAATCCGCCTGGATCTTGAGCGCGCGCTCCATCTCGCGCGAGCCGGCGAGCGCCTCGTCCCGTGCCCGCGTGAGCTCCTCGGCCTGCCACTGCAGCACGACGGACTGCTCGTGGATCTGATCGCGGCTCCGTTCCAGGTCGGTGACGTACTGGGCCAGGTCGGCTTCCGCCTGCTTGCGCCGCGTGATGTCCTCGACGCTCAGGGCGATCCCGTCGCCGAGCGGCGCGGCGATGACGCGGAACCAGCCGCTGGCGCCATCCACCGCGTAGTGCTGCTCGAAATCGGCCACCCGCCTCGTGTCCACGATCTCCACGCAGGCCCCGAACACGGCGTCGTCGTCGCCGGGGAAGCGGCCGCGCAGCCCGAGACCGACCAGCGCGGAGGCGGCGGCGCCGAGCATCTGCTCGGCGGCCGGGTTCACCAGCAGGATCTCGAAGTCGTCGATTCCGCCCTCGTCGTTCCGCATCGCCCGGGCCGCGACGATGCCGGTCGCCGCCGAGTCGAGAACGCTGTGGAGCAGCTCCTCGGTGCGGCGCAGCGACTCCTCGGCCCAGCGCCGGAGCAGGTCGGCGTGCCGGCGGCTCGAGATGTCCGCCGCTATCCAGACGTACCCGGTGATCGCTCCGGTCGCGTCGGTCATCGCCGAGATCGACAGCTCCACGGGGAAGCGTGTCCCGTCGGCGTGCACGAACATCCACTCCCGGGTGTCGGGGCGTCCCGGGCTGACCAGCGCCACGAGCGCGTCCATGCCGGGGTCCACCTCGCGTCCGAGCTCGCGGGCCAGGGTCGCCGCGCGCGCCGCGAGGTCGTCCGGGTCGACGAGCGCGCAGGGAGAGTGGCCGATGATCTGGTCGGGCGCGCGGCCAAGCAGCCGCTCGGCCGCGCGGTTGAACGTCCGGATCGTGCCGTCCCGATCGAGACTCAGGATGACGTAGCTCGTGCTGTCGAGGATGCCGCGCTGGACGGCCATCGTGTCGCGCAGGGCCGCCTCGATCCGGGTGCGCTCCGCGATCTCGCTGGCCAGCGTCGCGTTCGTCCGCTTCTCGCGGCGGGCGCGCTCGGCGGAGGTGCGAGCCAGATAGACGGCCCCGCCGAGGGAGCCGCCGAGCAGCAGCCCGAAGACGAGCACGACGATCGGCAGGCTCATCATGCCCGCCGACGGCGACCCCGGCGCCATCAGCACGCGCCAGGCCGCCCCGGGCAGCTCGATGCTGGCCTCGCCGGGGGCAAGACCGGCGGGGAAGTCTCCGTTGTCATAGACGACTTCGTCCCCGGCGACGAGGCGCATGCCATGCAGGGTGCGCTCGTACAGCGGGTCGAGCATCGCGGTGATGCTGTGGGACGCCACGAGAAGGCCGCCGTTCGGAATCGGCGCGGCCAGCCGGAAGGTCCAGATACCGGGAGCGGCCTGGACGGGCGGCATCACGACGGGCGTCCCGGCGCTGCGGGCTTCGACCATGGCGGTCGCCAGGCCGTCACGCGGGGCAGGGACCCTGGCGCTGCCGACCGTGCTCCAGCCGGCCCGGAGCCGCGCGTCGAAGATCTGGATGGAGGCGTACGGGTCGCGGGAATCGCGCAGGTGGGCGAGCGCGTCCGCCTGCCAGTCGGCCTCGGTCGGGTAGAGCCCCTGTCCGAGCCGGTCGGCCAGCCGGACGTAGCTCTGCGACCAGAGGCGGAGCACGGTGGCGAGCTCGTCACGCCGGCCGGCCGTTTCGCGCTCGATGCGCTCGCGCCACAGCCGGTGCTCGGTTCGCTCAACCGCCCGCGCCAGCCCGATGGACAACCCCACGACCGTCAGGGTGAACACCACCGGGACGACGTGGAACCGCTGCAGCAGACGTCTGATGGCGCCGGCGCGGGCGCCTCGAGTTTCCGTGTCGTGGTCGGCCGGGGGCACCCCGCGCTCCTGTCCAAGTGCCGCCCGCACAGACGGCGGACCGACACCACTTCGCCCCACTATCGGCCCGAAACCGCGGGTCGTGCAGGGATTGCCCGGTCCCGGGCAAGGAGCGGGCCAGGTCGGGGCGGGCGCCTGCCGGGGTCTTGAGCGGGGATGCTACGATCGGAGGGTGAGTGCCCGAACGGAACTGGCGCGTGGGGCAGCCCTGGTCCTCGTGGCCGGCGTGACGGTCGCATGCGCGGGCGACACGCCGCGCCAGGTGGCCGCGCCCGCGAGGCAGACCCCGCCGTCGGCGGCCAACCCCGCCGCCCCGGACGTCGAGCCGATCGAGGTCGTCCGAGCGGAGGTTCCCCCGCCCGTCGTGGAGCGGAACCCGTTCCGGTTCGAGCGCCGCGGCGGCGACACGCCCCGGGATCGGTCGCTGCCACCGGCCGACGCGCTGCCGGAGCTCCCGTTCCCGGTTCCGCCTCCGCTGCGTCTCCTGGGTATCGCGACCGAGGAGGACGGCCAGCGGGTCGCCGTCATCTCCTCGGCGGGTGACCTGGTGCTGGCGCGGGTGGGCGACCGGCTTGCCGGCGGGTTCTCCGTCGCGCGCATCGCTCCGGATGGCGTCGAGCTGGGAGCGCCCCCCGGCGGCCGGGCGCTGCGTCTCTCCCTACCCTAGGTGAACGACCTCGGCCGAACGGACGGCCGGGATCGCCCGCAGCTCCTTCAGCACGGCCTCGGTCACGCGGTCGGCTTCGTCCACCGACACCACGCCGACCGCGCCCTCGGGGCTTCGTCCCAGCGCGAAGTTCGCGACATTGATCTGGTGCCGGCCGAGCACCGTGCCGACCGCGCCGATGACGCCCGGTTCGTCGTGGTTCTTGATGACGATCTGCGTGCCGGACAGCGGCGCGTCGACGGGCACGCCGTCGAGCAGCACCAGCCGGCCGCCGCCGTGCTCGAAGACCGCCCCCTCCACCCAGCGCTCGCCGGCGCTGGTGTGCAGCTTCACGGACAGCAGGCTCGTGTAGTCACGCACGCGCGAGCTCCGCGACTCGATCACCTCGATGCCCCGGTCCGCGGCGATGTCCTTCGCGTTCACCGGCGTGACACCGCCGGAGACGATGCGCGTGAAGACCCCGACCAGCACCGACCGCGTGAGCACGTCGATGCGTCCGTCGGCGAGCTCGCCGTAGTAGCGCACGCCGATGGCCGTCATGCGCGCCTCGCCCATCTGCGCGACGAGCGAGCCGAGCCGCTCGGCCACTTCGAGCCAGGGGCGCAGCCGGGTGAAGTCGTCCGGCGACAGCGACGGCAGGTTCACCGCGTTGCGGATGATGCCGTCGCGGAGGTAGTCGCGGACGGCGGCGGCGGTCTCGACGCCGACCAGCTCCTGGGCCTCGGCCGTCGACGCCGCGATGTGGGGCGACGCGACGACGGACGGCAGCTGCGCGAGCGTCCAGTCGGCCGGCGGCTCCTGCTGGAAGACGTCGAGCGCCGCGCCGGCGACATGGCCGCTCGTCAGCGCCTCGGCCAGCGCCGCCTCGTCGATCAGCTCGCCGCGTGCGGTGTTGATGATGCGAATCCCCTTGCGGCAGCGGGCGAGCCGCTCGGCGTTGAGGAGATGCCGCGTCTGCGGCGTCACCGGCAGATGCAGCGAAAGGAAGTCGGCTTCCGCGCAGACCTCATCGAGCGACGCCAGGCGCGCGCCGAGCTGTTCGGCGAGCTCCGCGGAGATGAACGGGTCGTGCGCGACGATGGCCATCTCGAACGCGCGGGCCCGGGCCGCGACCTCCTGGCCGATGCGGCCGAGGCCGATGAGCCCGAGCGTCTTGCCGCGCAGCTCCATGCCGGCGAACTTCTTCTTCTCCCACTTCTGCGACTTCATCGCCGCGTCGGCGGCGGGAAGGTTGCGCGCGAGCGCGAGCATCTGGCCGAGGGCGAGCTCCGCGACGCTGATGCTGTTGGCGCCCGGGGCGTTCATGACCACGATGCCGCGGGCGCTGGCGGTGTCGAGGTCGACGTTGTCCACGCCGGTGCCGGCCCGGGCGATCACCCGGAGCCGGGGCGCGGCCTCGATGACGGCGCGCGTGACCTTGGTCGCGCTGCGCACGACGAGCGCATCGGCGTCGGCCACGGCGGCGAGCAGGTCGGGCAGCGGGCGTCCGGGAGTGGCATCGACGGTCCATCCGTCGATGGCGGTCAGGAGCGTGACGGCGGAGCGGGGCAGATCATCGGCGATGACGATTTTCATCTCGTGACGTGGTCAGGAAGAATGCAGTGATGAGGGCACGTGTGGGATTCACCACGGTGTTGGCCGCGACGACACGCCGCGCCGTGGTGGACGGAAACGGTTCAAGTATAATCTGACGGTTTCGGACTCGCCGGCAAGAGCGCACCGCGCGCGCCGCCGGTCTGCCCCAGCATGGTGCAAACCGCTGCGACGCGCGACAGCTGAAGCAATTCGGGCTGCTGTGACCGGCTTTTCCACAGACTTTTCCACAAGCAACTGTGAACGTCCGGCCTGACCGCCGGGCTGCTGCCCTAAGGCGCGGCGCCGCCGCGCTGCGGGGCATGAGGACACGGACGACAATCGCCATGCCACAATTCACGCACCTGAAGCCGCCGGTGGACGGCACGCCGCTGAGCCGCAAGAACGGTCAGCTCGTCGTGCCCGACGATCCGATCATTCCCTTCATCGAAGGCGACGGCACGGGCCCCGACATCTGGCGCGCCAGCGTGCGCGTGTTCGATGCCGCCGTGAAGAAGGCGTACGGCGGCACGCGCCGGCTCGCCTGGTTCGAAGTGCTCGCGGGCGAGAAGGCGCGCGATCTGACGGGCGAGTGGCTGCCGAACGATACGCTCGAGGCCGTCAAGGCCTACCGCATCGCCATCAAGGGGCCGCTGACGACACCGGTCGGCGGCGGCATCCGCAGTCTCAACGTCACGCTGCGCCAGGTGCTCGACCTCTATGCCTGCGTGCGCCCCGTTCGCTACTTCACGGGCACGCCGGCGCCGGTGACGCACCCCGAGCGGATGGACGTCGTGATCTTCCGCGAGAACACGGAGGACGTGTACTCGGGGATCGAGTACGCGAAGGGGACGGCGCAGGCCGCCAAGATCATCGAGTTCCTGTCGCGCGAGCTCGGCAAGCGCCTGCCCGAGGACTCGGGCATCGGCATCAAGCCGATTTCCGAGCGCGCGACCAAGCGCCTGGTGCGCATGGCCATCCGCTATGCGATCGAGAACAAGCGCCGCGTGGTCACGCTGGTCCACAAGGGGAACATCATGAAGTTCACCGAGGGGGCCTTCCGTGACTGGGGCTACGAGCTCGCGAAGGACGAGTTCCGCGACCAGATCGTGACCGAGGACGAGGTGGCGCAGGGCGCGTCGCGCGACGGCAAGATCCTGATCAACGACCGGATCGCCGACAGCGTGTTCCAGCAGATCCTCACGCGGACCTCGGAGTACGACGTGTTCGCGACGCCGAACCTGAACGGCGACTACCTGTCCGACGCCTGCGCGGCGCAGGTCGGCGGGCTGGGCATGGCGCCCGGCGCCAACATCGGCGACGAGATCGCGTTCTTCGAGGCCACCCACGGCACCGCGCCGAAGTACGCCGGCAAGGACGTCATCAACCCGTCGTCCGTGATTCTGTCGGGCGTGATGATGCTCGACCATCTCGGATGGAAGGAAGCGGCCGCCGCGATCACCAGCGCGATCGGCAAAACGATTCAGCAGAAGCGCGTCACGTACGATCTGGCCAGGCTGATGGACGGGGCGACGGAGCTGCGCACCTCGCAGTTCGCTGACGCCATCATCGAGAACCTGTGACCGACGGCCGAGCAACGGGAGAAGACGCATGAATCGCAAAGTGACGGTGGTCGGGGGCGCCGGCAACGTCGGCGCGACGGTGGCGCGCGCGATCGCCGTGAAGGAGCTGGCGGACGTCGTCCTGGTGGACATCGCCGACCAGAAGGCCAGCGGCATGGCGCTGGACATGTACCAGGCCAACCCGATTGAAGGCTCGGACAGCCGGCTCGTCGGAGGCGGCGACTTCAAGGACGCGGCCGGGTCCGACGTGGTGGTGATCACGTCGGGCGTGCCGCGCAAGCCGGGGATGAGCCGCGACGACCTGCTGCAGGTGAACTACAAGATCATGCAGCAGGTGACGGAGCAGATCGTCACGCACTGCCCGAACGCGGTGATCGTGCCGGTGGCCAACCCGCTCGACGCGATGTGCCAGGCGGTCTACCGCCTGAGCGGGTTCCCGCGCGAGCGGGTGGTCGGCATGGCCGGCATCCTCGACTCGGCCCGCATGCGCGCGTTCCTGGCCATGGAGCTGAACGTCTCCGTGGAGAACATCCACGCCTTCGTGCTCGGCGGCCACGGTGACACGATGGTGCCGCTGCCGCGGTACTCGACGGTCGCGGGCATCCCGATCACCCAGCTGCTGCCTCAGGACCGGATCGCCGCCATCTGCGAGCGGACGGCCAACGGCGGCGCGGAGATCACGAAGCTGGTCGGGACCAGCGCGTGGTACGCGCCCGGCTCGGCCGCCGCGGAGATGGTCGAGATCATCCTGAAGGACAAGAAGAAGATCGTGCCGTGCTCAGTCTTCCTGCAGGGTGAGTACGGCATCCACGACCTGTTCGTCGGCGTGCCGGTGAAGCTCGGCGCCGGCGGCGTGCAGCAGATCGTCGAGATCGAGCTGACGGCCGAGGAGAAGGCGGCGCTGCAGAAGTCGGCCGCCGCGGTGAAGGAGCTCACGCAGGTAATTGGCGTGTAACAGGAACACGGGAAGCGGGAAACGGGAAGGGCGCGTCCGCTCGGCGGCATCAGCCTTCGCGGACGCGCCCTTCCTGCTTACCGCTTTCCGTTACACGCTTCTCGTTACACGCTCCCCGTTTCAGAGAATCTTCTTCCCCAGCGCCGACAGCACGAGCTCCGTCCCCAGCTCGGCGGTCGTGTTCCGCACGTCCAGCGTGGGGTTCACCTCCACCATGTCGAGCGCCCGGAGCCGGCCGGAGTCGGCCATCATCTCCATCACCATGTGCGCTTCGCGGTAGTCGAGCCCGCCCTTGACCGGCGTGCCGACGCCGGGGGCGATCCCCGGATCGCAGACGTCGAGATCGAAGGAGACGTGCAGACCGGTGCCGTCCGCGCCGGCGAGGGCGATGGCCTGTTCGACCACGCTCGCGATCCCCTCCCGGTCGATGTCCTTCATCGTCAGCACGTGGATCCCGGACTCGCGGACGCGCGTCTTCTCGCGCTCGTCGAGGTTCCGCACGCCGATGAGCACCGTGCGCTCGGGCGGCACCTTCGGGGAGAAGCCTCCGATGCGCGAGAGCTCCGCCGGCTCGGGCCCGAGCAGGGCCGCCAGGGGCATTCCGTGCACGTTGCCCGACGTCGTGCTGGACGGCGTGTTCATGTCGCCGTGGGCGTCGACCCAGATCAGCCCGATGCGCTCGCCGCGGCGTCGCGCCCATGCGGCGGTCGCCGCAACCGAGCCGGCCGCCAGGCTGTGGTCCCCGCCGAGCACCAGCGGCAGCGCGCCGGCCTCCAGCGCCGAGCCGACCCGCTCGAACACATCCGCGCAGACGGCCGCGATTTCGTCGATGTAGCGCTTCCGCGCATCTCCCGGGGGGCGTGTCTCCGGCGTCGGCACCTCGAGATCGCCGCAATCGACGACGTCGTAGCCGAGGGTCGCGAGCTGCTCGTCGAGGGCGGCGATGCGGAACGCCGAGGGGCCCATGTCGACCCCCCGGCGTCCGCCGCCGAGATCGAGCGGCACGCCGATGACATGGACCGTCGGCACGGAGCTACCGTCTGGACGCCGGCGGGACGATGCCGTTCAGCCGCAGGTATACGACGCACTGGCCGTAGTGGTTGGCGGCGTTGGACATGGCTGCCCAGACGGTCCGTGCCGGCGTCGTGCCGTTCGGGCCGGTCGGCGCGGCAAGGGCGTCGTCCGACAGACCTTCCAGCACCGTCGCGCCGTAGTCGTACGAGGCGCCCAGGAAAGCGGTGACCGTCTCCCGGTCGTGGCCGGACGGCACGTCCGGAGCCGGAACCTTGCCCTCCGGATCCAGACGCTTGAAGAGGTTCACGTTCGCCTGCCCGAGGTGATGGAGCTGCTCCCCGAAGGTGCGCTGGGCCGGCGTCGCCTTGAACTCGTACGTGTCGGCGGGCATGGCCTCCGCCACGGCTACCATCCGGGCCTTCTGCGCGTTCCAGTCCTTCAGCAGATCCGCCTTGAGCCCGCCGGTCTGCCGGGCGAGCAGCGTGCTGCCCAGAGCGCAGGCCAGCACGACGAGTGCGCCGCGGACGGCGATCGTTGGCTTTCGCATGGTCATCCCTCCAGCCGGGGAACGGTTCCTTTACCGGAACTACCGCCGCTTCCAGGACACCGAGACCCCCTCGCCGGAGGGGGCGACGATCGAGGTGAACAGGTCGGGGTGGCGGTGAATCGTCGCCAGAAAGTCGCCCATCTCGTCCCGCTTGTTGACGACGTTGTGGGCAACGAAGAGGCCCCCCTTCGGCATGCGGGGGAACACCAGGTCGAAGAAGCGCTGGTAGTCGCGCTTCCAGGCGTCCAGGAACACGAAGTCAAACGGCCCGTCCAGCCGGGGGATGGCCTTGAACGCGTCACCGGGGACGACCTCGACGATGTCGGAGAGGCCGGCGCGGGCGATGTTCGCCTGGGCCTCTTTCGCGCGCTCCGGGTCGTACTCGATGGTCGTCAGCCTTCCGCCGGTCTCTCGCAGCCCGAGGCCGATCCAGATGGCGCTGTACCCGCTCGCCCCTCCGATTTCGAGCGCGCGGCGCGTCCCGCTCGCCGCGACGAGAACCCGCAGGAACTCGCCGTCCTGGGGGGAGACCGCCAGCATGCCCGTGTCGGCCTTGCGGATGGCGTCGAAGACCTGCTGGACGGCGGGGGAGACTCCCTGCGGCCTCGGCTGCTGGGGCAGCCCCGGGGCCGGGACGAGCAACAGCAGTGCCGGAAGCAGGATCAGGTAAAGATGGCGAAAGGGCACCGGGGGTGGCTCCGAGGGCCCGCCGGACCCGCCCGGACGGCGGGTCGGCGGGGTCCGATGGGCAAATTCCGGGAAAATGCGTGAAATCATTGCAGAAACGGCCAGAGGCGTGCTCGAGCGTTCGTGTATAGTATGCGATTTGTTCACGTCCCCGCCGGGAGGCCCTCGTTGAGTCCCATTCTCGTTCGCCCTGTCCGCGAGCAGCTCGAGCACGACCGGGTGATTCGACTCCTGCCCCAGGAGCTGGCCAGCCGCAAGGTCGAGGTGGCCATCAACCCGGGCAGCGAGCAGAACGCATCGGTCGGCAGCGGCCGGAAGGACTACCCGGACGCCCTGATTTACTCGACCGACAAGGGGCGCCGTCTCATCGGCGTCATCGAGGTCGAGACGGGGGAGTCGGTCAACAACCTGGAGGCGACCTGGCAGTGGGCTCAGCTGGCGCGCCTCAAGGTGCCGTTCCATCTGTACGTGCCGATGTCGGCCGTCGACGTCGCCCGGCGCCTGAGCGTGGCCAATCGCATCCCGGTGGCGGAGATCTGGTCGTACCACACGATCGGGGACCAGATGAAGTTCACGCTCATCCATCGCGACGCCGAAGCGGCGGCGCTGCCTCCGGCGCCTGCCGAGCGGCCGGCTCGCCGGCCCGCCGCGAAGCCGAAAGCCGCCAGCCAGCCGGCCGCGAAGGCGGCGCGCCGCACGTCCGCCGCGCCCGCCAAGCGCGCGGCGCCGGCTCCGGCCAAGCGGACCGCCGGTGGGCGGACGGCCAAGGCAGCCGCGCGGAATGGATCCGCCGCACGCGGCGGCTCGAAAGCCACGAAAACCGCACGGCCGGCGCGCCGGCCGGCGACCGTCGCCAAGACCGCCAAGAAGACGGCCATCAAGAAGGCGACGCCCCGCCGCGCCGCCACCAAGTCGACGGCCCGCCGAACCACGAAGGCCAGCAGCCGTCCGGTCCGGAGCGCCAAGCGCAGCAGCAAGTAGAGTCCGGTGCCCTATCTGAAGTTCTCCCGCGACCGGCGGGGCTATGAGAGCACGTACCTGCTCCAGGCCGGCCGCCGGCAGGGCAGCGAACGGCCCAGACTGTTGTACTGGTTCCGCACGCCGCCCCACGTGAAGGTCGGCCGGGCCGCCTTCGACGAAGAGGCGATCCGCGCGCTCGAGGAGCACCACCCGGACCTGGCCTTCGACTGGAAACACATTTTGCAGGCCCGTCCGCCGGCGGCGCCCGAGACACGGGAGCGGGAAGGCCGTCCCCAGCGGAAGCCGGAGCGCGGTGAGCGGAAGGGCCGGGAAGCCCGCAGGCCGGCGGCCGACAAGCCACGGCCGGCGGAAGCGGCCAGCCCGTCACCCGAGCGGGTTCCGGAACCCGAGGAAATCGCCGCGCCCGGACCGGCGGACGTGGAGTCCGTCACGGATGTCACGCCGGCTCCCGCGGAAGCGGTGACAGAAGTCGCCGCCCGGACTCCGGTCGAACCCGCCTTCGAACCGCCGGCTCCACGGCGCCGGCTGGTCCGCGTCTACGACGTGGACTCGTCCCCGGCGCCTCCGATCGAGCATCGCGCGACCGACCCGCCGATGGCCAACCAGGTCCTGGGCGACGAAGCCGCGGAACTGCTGCGCGCGCGTCATGCGGAGTTGCTGGCCCGGATCGCCACCCGCGTCGCCGATCCCGCCCGTGCCGAGGCGCTCCGGGAACAGGCGGAGCGTTTGAATCCCGACACCTGGGTGACCGAAGCGGACGTGCGGACGGGCGCGGCGCAGGCGGAGGGCCTGCACGAGGAACTTCGGCGGCTCATCGGGGGACGTCGCAGGCGGCGGCGCCGCGGCCGCTCGCGGGACGCGGGTGCGGGTCGCCCGGACCAGCCGCAGACCGAGCCGTCCGACGACAGGGACGACAGGGAAGAGCAAGACCCCGAGGACCCCGAGGACGACGCCGGAGCGGGGGATCCGGACGTCAGCTGAGACATGCCGACCGGAGCGCGTCAGCGGAAGTCCAAACGACTATACTCGGAGCTATGGTCATGCATGCGACCCGCCCGTTCCGCGTGATCCTCGCGCTGGTACTGGCCGGCGTGACGCTCGGCGCCCAGGCGCCGCCTCAGCCGCCGCCATCCCAGCCCGGAGAGTCGGACCAGCCGACGTTCCGGATGCTGATCGATCTCATCACCACGGACGTCATCGTCCGTGATCGCAACGGCCAGTTCGTCGCCGATCTCACGAAGGACGACTTCGAGGTCCTCGAGGACGGAGTCCAGCAGGAGATCGCGTCGCTCGAGCTCGTGCACGGCGGACGCACCTTCAACCTGCAGGCGCCGCCGCCTCCGCCGCCGCAGGAGGGCATCATCCTGCCGGAGATGAGGCCGGTGAACGACGCGGCAGGGCGCATCTTCCTGTTCTTCGTCGACGACCTCCACATGCAGTTCCGCGACACGCCGCGGATCCGCCAGTTGTTCAAGCAGATGGCGGAGACGCTGCTGCACGACGGCGACATGTTCGGCGTCGTGTCGACCGGCACGTCCTCCATCGAAATCGACCTGACGTACGACCGGCGGCGCATGGACGAGGCGATCAACAAGATCTCGGGAGGCGGCCTGCGTCCGAGCGAGATCATCGAGGGGCCGCAGGGGCCGAACGGGCCGAGCGAGCTCCGCTACCGCGCGCACGTCGCGTTCCGCACGGCCTACGACATCGTCAACAACCTGGCGCAGGTGCAGAACCGGCGGAAGGCCGTCATCTACGTGAGCAACGGGTACGACTTCAACCCGTTCGAAGGGGCCCGTTTCAACGACCCGAACATCATCGGGATGACGAACGAGCGGTTCGCCCACATCGAGTACGACCCGTTCACCCGCACGAGCAACCGGTTCGCCGATGCGGACCTGGCGCGGGAGCTGGCCGAACTGACGCGCGCCGCCAACCGGGCGAACGCGACGTTCTACACGATCGACCCGCGCGGCCTGGTCGCGGGCTCCGACATCGACGAGCAGGTGGATCCGACCGAGTGGAACCAGCACGTGCGGAAGACGCAGGACAGCCTGCGCGTGATCGCGCACGAGACCGGTGGCTTCGCGGTCGTGAACCAGAACGACTTCGAGAAGGCGCTCAAGCGGATTGACGCCGAGAGCAGCGACTACTACGTGCTGGGGTACTACTCGAGCAACCCCGACCCCTTGCGGCGGACCCGGCGGATCGAGGTGAAAGTCGCGCGTTCCGGGCTGGAGGTCTGGTCGCGGAAGGCCTATTCGCTCAAGCCGCCGCCGGCCCCGCCGGAAAGCCGTTAGACCACGGGCGGGTCATCCGACCCGGCGTTGTGTGCCGTTGCCGGCCGCTGCGGTCCTGCGGGATCGTCGCGGCCGGTTCCGTGTACGGGCCTGCTCCGCGATCGCCTCGCGCGTCCGCGCGATGGCTTCACGCAGATAGCCTTCGTCCAGCTCGAACCCGATGAAGTCGCGCCCCAGCCGCGCACAGGCCACCGCGGTGCTGCCAAGCCCCAGGAACGGGTCGGCGACCGTACGCACGCGGGGGAGTCCGTGCAGCCGCACGCAGTACTCCGGGAGGCGGGCCGGGAACGTCGCCGGGTGCGGCCGGTCCTTGTCCCGGTTCTGAATCGTGTCGTACGGCATGAACCACGTGTTGCCGCGGCACCGCACGCCCCCACCGGCCGATTGCCAGCGGGTGACGTTCGACTGGTCCTGATAGGGCACGCCGAGGGCGAGCCGCTCGATCGGGATCCGGCCGTCGTGGGTGAAGTGGAAGATGAACTCGTGGCAGTCGTTGACGAATCGCCGGCTGTTGATCGGCTTGTAGTGGCCGAGCGCGAGGTCGCGATCCAGTCCCGCGTTGGCGCCGGCCGCGTCGCGATCGATCGCGATTGACTTGATCCAGTGCAGCGTGTTCTGGAGCGTCAGGTGCGGGCGCGCGGCCAGCGCGACGTCGATCGCGGTCCACGGATCCGTCGGCTTCGCGCCGACGTTGAGGAACAGCGAGCCGCCGGGCGCGAGCAGGCGCGCCGCAGCGCGCACCCAGTCGCCGGTCCAGGCGAGATAGCGCTCGCGGGGAAGGGCGTCGGCGTAGCTGCGATACCGGATACCGAGGTTGTACGGCGGCGACGTGACGATCACGTCCGCAGCGCCCTCGGGAAGCCGGGGCATCAGGGACAGACAGTCGCCGAGGAAGAACCGGAACGTCGCCGACCCCGCAGTCAGCGTCTCGTAGGGGCGTGGGGTCACAGACCCCGCATCATACCCTGCAGGCGGATCGCTACGACGCACGGACGGCGATCGGCGGCGTGCGCGCCGCGCGATCCGTGGCGACGGTGTGATTGCGACGGTGCAGCGCCAGCTCGCAGCTGCTGCCCTTCTCCTCGACGTACGCGAGCTCGCGGCTCGTCGCGACTTCCCGATAGCGGCCGACGACGCAGCCGCAGGTGAGCGTCGTGAAACCAAGCAACCGGACCAGGCTCATTGAGACCCCCGCCGCGCGAACTCATAGCAACTCACATGCCGCCCTCGTGGCACGCGTGACGAGCGTTGCGACCCGTGCACGCGCACGTGTCCTGCCGCGCAGAATGCGGCGGAATCCGGGCGGTCGATGGCGGAAGCCTTCGTCATCGCGTCTCACGGGAGCGTGTCCATACGCCACACCAGGTGTCCTGAAAAGGGGGCTGTCGTTGGATTGACGCCCAAGCGATTGGATTCGCGATGTCACCAGTGAGGCCGGCCTCGCGGGAGAACGGACCCGGAGGCCCGATTATTTTTTCTCCCTAAGTGCTTGCCTCATAAAGGTTCTCTGGTTATCATCCGACTACTAGCAGAAAGGCCTCTGGTCGCTTCGGAAGGGACCTGTCGGATGCTCCAGATGAGGTTCGCGGGCGTCGTGCGTCCGTTCGTCGTCTTCGTGGGAATCTGCGTCGCGGTCGTCGGTGCCGGCGACGCGGTGATCGCAGCTTCCCTCCTGCATACGCCCGTATCGACCAGCGCGTCGCCGCTGGTATCAGGGGTCGTCCGGACCGAGGTCGCGGCCCAGAAAAAGTCCTCGAAGCGTCTGTCCAAGGCGGCCAGGGCGCGCCGCGCGCGCCAGGCTCGTGCGCGGGCGGCCGCGCGGGCACGCCAGCTGCGCGAGCTCGCGCAACCCAAGTTCAAGCTGAACGAGCGGGGCGAGCTGGTGCCCGACGTCCGGGCGGCCGCGGCGATCATCTACAACCCGGAGACCGACCAGGTCCTCTGGGAGTCGAACTCGCAGGATCCCCGCTCCATTGCCAGCATCACGAAGGTCATGACGGCCGCCGTGATGCTCGAGGCGCATCCGAATCCCGAGCGTACCGTCACGATTGCCCGGTCCGACGTCCTGCGCGCGAGCCACACGTATCTGCGCGCCGGAGAGAAAGTGACGATCGACGACCTGCTGCACCTGACGCTCATCGCGTCCGACAACGCGGCGGCTCGCGCGGTGGCCAGGACTTCGCCGCTCGGCACCGAGCGGTTCATCGACCGGATGAACGAGAAGGCGGCCGAGCTCGGGCTCGAGCACACGACTTACGCGGACCCGTCCGGGCTGGATGCGCGCAACGTGTCGTCCGCCTATGACATGGCCCGGCTGATCGCCTTCGCCGCCAGCGACGAGCGCCTCGCGTCGATCATGCGGAAGCCGCACCACACGATTCTGACCAGTCGCCGGGCCCTGAACATCAACAACACGAACCGGCTGCTCGGCAACGAGGACGTGGACGTCCGGGGCGGCAAGACCGGATTCATCTCCAAGGCCGGCTATTGCCTCGCGACGCTGCTGCGGCTGCCGCAGACCGATCAGCAGGTCGCCGTCGTCGTGCTGGGCGCCCGATCGAGCGCCGGCCGGTTCTGGGAGACGCGGCACCTGTTCAACTGGCTCGCGTCCCGGACGCAGTCGCTGAACATGCTCACCGCGACACCCGCCGTCGGCGGTGCCACCACCCAGACGGCGGCTTCCTCGGCGCAGAACTGACGGTTACCACCCTCGTGAAGACGACGACGCGGGCGCCTCGTGGCGCCCGTTGTCGTGTACGGACGCGGATCGGTCCGGCGAGCTGACGGCTCAGGCCCCGATGAAGCCCTGCTGGACGGCTGCAGCGTCGAGGGGAAGGGTGGCGATGGCGTCGACCGGCGGCATCGCCGGCCGGCTGGTGTGACGGACGTCGACGGCCTTCAGGTAACGCCGGCAGACCTGGCACGCATAGATCCGGTATTGGCGATCCCGGCTGGCGAACATCGGCAGCTGGGCGCGATCCCGGGTCGGGCACCAGGGGCAGCCCACCGCTTCCCACGGCCAGCGTCCCAGGCAGCGGCTGCACACGAGGGCCCGGTGGTGGTCATCGAGCAGGACGGCGAAATCCGGTTCCGCGCCGCAGTACGGGCACCACGATCGGCCCCAGTCGCCGAGCGTGACCTGCCGGCTCGCAATTTCCAGCGAGCGCGAAAGGAACGGCCGGATCGCCAGGCTCGCCACATCATCGAACATCGCCGGGCGGTCGGTGGCCGGGGACGCCGCAGGGCCGCGTACCGTTTCCCCGTACCAGACCCGGATCAGCTGCTCTGTCGCGTCGGCATCGCGCACGAGGGTGCTGAGCGCGTCGTGATGGGGCGGTTCCAGCGAGTCGTGCCGCGCGAGGATGTCGGCCGTCTGGCGCAGCGCCAGCCGCACCTCCGCCCAGTCGAGCGGCAAATCCTCGAGCTCGAGCATGCGCATTCCGCGTTCCAGGCGCCCCATCAGCAGCGCCGGCGACGCCGGGATGGGGGGGGTCGGAATCCGTACCAGCAGGCGCCGTCCGAGCTCCATCAGGTCCACCTGCAGGTCGACGGCGGGCGCCAGTTCGGGATGGCTCGCGCGCAGCGCGCGCAGCTCCGCGATTTCCGGCGGTTCCGGCCTCGCCGGACGTGACGGGGGATGGACCATGGCCGCAGCGAAGATATCATGGCGTGCCCCGGCGACACCGCCGGGCATCTCAGGAACAGGGTGGCCCTGGCGCGCCGGTGCGAGAGAGTTGGCAGCGGCGCCGCGAGTGGGCGATGATGAGGTAATTGCCGCCCGCAGGGCGGACCTGAGCAACGGATCATCATGGCGGACAAAGTGCAGACGTTTACGGACACGAACTTCGCGCAGGACGTGCTGCAGTCGCAGCAGCCCGTGCTGGTCGACTTCTGGGCGGAGTGGTGCGGCCCGTGCAAGCGGATTGCGCCGACCGTCGAGGCCCTCGCGACGGACTTCGACGGGCGTGCAACCATCGGCAAGCTGAATGTCGACGACAACCCGCGGACGCCGGCACAGTACTCGGTGCGCGGCATCCCGACGCTCCTGATCTTCAAGGGAGGGGAGGTCGTGGAGTCCGTCGTCGGCGCCCAGGTCACGCGCGAGCAGCTCTCCCAGATGATCGAGAAGCACCTGTGAGCGCGCCTGAACATCGCCAGGTCGTCATCATCGGGTCCGGCCCCGCCGGGCTGACGGCGGCGCTGTATACCGCCCGGGCCAACCTGCAGCCGCTCGTGATCGAAGGGCTCGAAGCCGGGGGCCAGCTGATGATCACGACGATGGTCGAGAACTGGCCGGGCTATCGGGACGGGATCATGGGGCCCGACCTGATGGCGGAGATGCGGGCCCAGGCGGAGCGGTTCGGCGCGACGATTCGGGCCGGTCACGTGGACGCCGTCGATCTCGGCGTGCGCCCGTTCGTCGTCCGGATGGGCCGCACGTCGGTCACGGCGGATTCCCTGATCATCGCGACCGGCGCCTCGGCGAAGTGGCTCGGTCTGCCGTCCGAGAAGCAGCTGGTCGGCCGCGGCGTCTCCAGCTGCGCCACCTGCGACGGCGCCTTCTTCAGGGACCGGCCTCTCGTCGTCGTCGGTGGCGGCGACACCGCGATGGAGGAGGCGCTCTTCCTGACGCGGTTTGCCTCGAAGGTCTACGTCGTGCACCGGCGCGATCGCCTGCGCGCGTCCAAGATCATGCAGGACAAGGCGATGGCGCACCCGAAGATCGAGTTCATCTGGAACACGGTCGTCGAGGAGATCCACGACGTCGCGAAGGGCGAGGTCACGGCTGTCGTGCTGAGGAACATCGAGACGCAGGAGCGGTCGGAGCTGGCCGTGGACGGCGTCTTCGTGGCGATCGGACACTCGCCGAACACCGGGCTGTTCCAGGGGCAGCTCGAGCTCGATCCGAACGGCTACATCGTCACGAGCGGCACGCGGACGAACGTGGTCGGCGTGTTCGCCGCCGGCGATGTCCAGGATGCCACCTACCGTCAGGCGATCACCGCGGCCGGATCGGGTTGCATGGCCGCCATGGACGCCGAGCGCTACCTCGAGGACCTCGGGCACCGCCCCGTGCCGGAGTCGCCCGCCTCGATCGAGACCGCAAGCAGCAGCTAGCCCCGGCGGCGGCAGCCAGTCCCGGACACCGAATCAACCAGACTGAAGATGACGCGGCCTTCGCGCACGCATGCGGGGGCCGCGTTCGTCACTCCAGGGGAGCGTCAGCGCCGGCCCGGCCGGCATGGTGGCTCAGTGACTCAGTCGATCCAGCCGCCGCCGAGCACCTCGTCTCCGTCGTAGAAGACGGCTGCCTGGCCGGGTGTCACGGCGACCTGGGGCGCATCGAAGACGATCTGCACCCGATCGGGGCCGATCGGCGTGATCGTTGCCGCGCCCGGGGCGTGGTGATGCCGGATCTGGACGTCCGCGGCAATCGGTCCGTCCGGCGCCTGGCCCGCGATCCAGTTCACCTGCCCGACCTCGCAGTCCGTCCGCTCCAGATCGCTGCGGCTGCCAACCACGAGCGTCGCCGTGTCCGGCTGGATGGCGAGCACGTAGAGCGGCTCGGCGGAGGAGAGACGGAGGCCCTTTCGCTGTCCGACCGTGAAGCGGTGGATGCCGTCGTGCCGTCCGAGCACGTGCCCGGCCGCGTTCGTGATCGCGCCGCCCGGCGGGGCGGCTCCGAGCTTCGTCTCGACCACGCGCGCGTAGTCGCCGTCAGGGACGAAGCAGATTTCCTGGCTGTCCGGCTTGTCGGCCACCGGAAGGCTGCGCACCCGGGCATAGGCCCGCACGTCCGCCTTCGACCAGTCGCCGACGGGAAACGCCGCGCGTGAGAGCTGCTCCTGTGTGAGCGCGAACAGGAAGTAGGACTGGTCCTTGTCGGCGTCCAGACCGCGATGCAGGTGACGCCGACCGTCTTCGTCCACCCGAATCCGGGCGTAGTGGCCGGTGGCGACCGTGCCGGCGTCGAACCCGGCGGCCCGGTTCACGAGCGTGGCGAACTTGAGCTCGCTGTTGCAGTGGCTGCAGGGAATGGGTGTCCGCCCCGCCGCGTACTCGCGGACGAAGGTCGCGACGACGGTCTCCTGGAAGGGGCGCTCCAGATTCAGGACGTAATGGGGGATGCCGAGCGCCGCCGCGACGCGGCGCGCGTCGTGCAGATCGTCCAGCGAGCAGCAGCGTCCGAATGCGCCGGGGTTGCCCTCGCGCTGATCGTAGAGCTGCATCGAGAGGCCGATGACCTCGTGCCCGGCCTCGACGAGGCGCGCGGCGGCAACCGAGGAGTCCACGCCGCCCGACATGGCAACGACGATTCGCATGCTGCTGGGTGCGCGCGCGGCGCGTCTCAGCGCGCCGACGGCACGCGGGTGAGCGACCGGAGCTTCTCGACCAGCCGGGGAAGCACGGCGAGCAGCCGGTCGACCTCGGCCTCCGTGTTCGAGGACCCGAGGCTGAAGCGGATGGCGCTCTGCGTCCGCCCCTGGGGCAGGCGCATCGCCCGGAGCACGTGCGAGGGCTCGAGCGTCCCCGACGAGCAGGCCGAGCCGGTCGACACGGCGATCCCTTCCAGATCCAGGCCAATCAGGAGCGACTCGGCTTCCACCCGGTCGAAGCTGATGTTCGAGGTGTTCGGGACGCGCGGCGCCCCCTCGCCGTTCACGTGTGCGCCGCGAACCGCGGCGACCACGCCCCGCTCCAGCCGGTCGCGCAGGGACTCCAGACGGGTCGCGTACTCCGGCAGTCCGGCGCGCGCGATCTCCGCCGCGGCGCCGAAGCCCACGAGGGCCGGGACGTTCTCGGTACCCGCGCGCCGGTTGCGCTCGTGCCGCCCGCCGGTCAGGATGGGAGCCAGCCGGACGCCCCGGCGGATCCAGAGCGCGCCGGCCCCCTTCGGCCCGGAGATCTTGTGCGCCGACAGCGACAGCAGGTCGACGCCGAGCTCCCGGACGTCGAGGGGGATCTTGCCAGCGGACTGCACCGCGTCGGTGTGCATGAGGGCACCGGCCCGGCGCGCAGCCTCCGCAATCGCGGCGATCGGCTGCACGACACCGGTCTCGTTGTTCGCGTGCATGACCGAGACGATCGCGGTCTCGTCGTCCAGGGCTGCGGCGACCGCTTCGGGCTCGACGACGCCGGCCTGGGTCGGCGGGACCCAGGTCACGCGCCAGCCGCGGCGCTCGAGCGCCCGGCAGGTGTTGAGGACGGCCTCGTGTTCGATCTGGGACGTGACGATGTGGCGGCGGCCGCGGGACTCGAGCGCCTCGGCGGCCCCGCGGATCGCGAAGTTGTCCGCCTCGGTGCCGCCGGCGGTGAAGACCACCTCGGCCGGCTCCGCGCCGATCAGGGCGGCCACCCGGGCGCGCGCCTCGTCGAGCAGCGCTTTGGCCTGCTGCCCGAACGTATGGACGCTCGACGCGTTGCCGAAGCTTTCCCGGAGCGCACGGGTCGTGGCCTCGAGCGCGGCGGGGTGCAACGGGGTCGTCGCGTTGTGATCGAAATAGATGCGCACGGCCTCGATCGATCATAGCATCGGGCCTGATTTTTCCGGCCGATCCGACTGGACAATGCTCTGCCGCGCTGCCTATACTCGCTGCGAGGTTCCCCGGCACGGAGTATCAGGCTCCGGCCGATAGCATCCCCCATTGGCGGCGCGCCCGGGCGGCGCCCCGTCGCCCACAGGGGTCGCGAATGCGGCCGAGTGGAGGTCAAACACATGTGGAAGCGTGACGAGGCGGTGAAGCCGCCGACGCCGCCGGCTCCCGCTGCGAGTCCGGCCGCCCCGGCCGCCCCGGCCGTGTCCCCGACCAGCTACGAGACCGGCCGGCCCTCGCGTGATGTCGTGCACATCGGCAAGTCCGTGGTCATCAAGGGCGAGTTGAACGGCAGCGAGGATCTGACGATCGAAGGCCACGTCGAGGGCAAGATCGAGCTCAGGGACCACGTCCTCACGATCGGCAGCAACGGCCGGATCCGGGCGGAGGTGTTCGCGAAGCAGGTGATCGTGCTCGGCGAGGTCGTCGGCAACGTCTCGGCGACGGAGAAGGTCGACATCCGCGACAACGGCTCCGTCGACGGCGACATCGTCTCCCCGCGCGTGGCGATTGCCGAGGGGGCCCACTTCCGCGGCAGCGTGGACATGAAGCGGACGGGTACGAGCCCGAAGGGCGAGGCGCGCGCCGAGAAGAGCGAGCCCAAGCCGGCGGCCGCGGTGCAGCCGGCCGGCGCGCAGAAGGTCGGGGCGTAGGCGGGATGCGGCGTCGAGGGGTGGAGCGCCAGCTGCCGGGCGGCATGCGCTCCGCCGCTCACTGAGGCAAGAGTGGTGGCCGGGTCGGAGCGTGGGTGGAGCGCACTGCTGGGACGATTGGGAGGTCGGCGTACCTCCGAGCAGGAGGCGGTCTCGCCCGCGTCCGGCGGGGCGGCTGGCGCGCCGTTCCCGACGAAGGCCCTGCGGAAGTTCCTGGCGACGCTGACGAACCGGGCCGACCCGGTCCTGCTCGATCTCGGGCCGGTCATCGGGACCAACGTCGCCTTCTTCGGCGAGCAGCTCGGCTGCAAGATCTTCGTCGAGGACCTGTTCGCCGACGTCGAACGGCACCGCGATCGTGAGGAGGAACTGGCCGGGTTCCTCGAGCGCCGGTTCCCGCAGGCCGATGGCACGTTCGACGGCATTCTCTGCTGGGACCTCTTGGACTTCCTGCCGCCGGCGGCCGGACAGGTCGTGGCGGCCCATCTGACCCGGCTGCTCGCGGTGGACGGCGCGTTGCTCGGATTCTTCGGCACCGCCGCCGGCCGCGAGACGACGTTCACGAAGTTCGTTGTCGCTGACGACCAGACGCTCCATTACCGGCCGTACGGTCCTGCGCGGATGCGGACGCGCATTCTCCAGAACCGCGACATCATCAAGCTGTTCGAAGGCCTCCGCGTCTCGGACTCCTTCCTGTTGCAGACGAACATGCGGGAGATCCTCTTCCGCAAGCCGGCCTACCTGGCGGGTGCCGGCGCCTGAGGCGCCGTGTCGCGGCCGGTCGTCGCCTTCCTGACCGACTTCGGGACCCGCGATCACTACGTGGGGACCATGAAAGGCGTCGTGCTCGGGATCTGTCCCGACGCGGCGCTCGTCGACCTGACCCACGAGATCCCGCCGCAGGACATCCGCGTCGCGGCCTTCGAGCTGGCTGCCGCCTGGCGGTACTTCCCGGCGGAGACCGTGTTCCTCGTCGTCGTCGATCCCGGCGTCGGGTCGGGGCGGCGGGCGCTGGCGGCACGCGCCGGCGGGTACCGCTTCGTCGCGCCCGACAACGGCGTACTCGGTCCCGTGCTCCGGACCGATCCGGCGGCGCTGGTGGTGGAGCTGACCGAGGCCCGGTTCGCCAGGCCGCAGGTCAGCCGCACGTTCGAAGGGCGCGACCGGTTCGCGCCGGCGGCGGCCTGGCTGGCGCGCGGCACGGCGATCGAGGCGCTCGGTCCCCGGGTGACCGACTGGCACCCCCTCGTCCTGCCGGAACCCCGCGCAGAGGGCCAGACGCTCCACGGGGTCGTGCAGCGCGTGGATCGCTTCGGCAATCTCGTCACGAACATCGACCGCGCGGCCCTCGCCGCGCTGGGCGCACCGGTGGCGGGCACCGGTTCGGAGGGGAAACGGGGTGCCGTCCTCTCGATCGGCGGCCGGCGGATCGACGGCATCGCGGGAACCTACGCCGATGTCCCTGCCGGCTCGCTCTGCGCGCTGTTCGGCAGCTCGGGCTGGCTGGAGATCGCGGTGAACGGCGGCAACGCCGCCGATCGGCTCGGGCTCGGTGCGGGCGCGTCGGTCCGCGTCGACGTCAGCTGACGGCCTGTAGTACTCTCGGAGGCTGCCCGGTCGCTGCGCGTCCCGGGCGCCGCATTCATGACCCCCGCCGGAAGGATCCCATGGTCAATCTCGATCTGACGGAAGAGCAGCGTCTGCTCGAGTCGACGGTCCGCGAGTGGGCGGCGCGTGAAGTCGCGCCGCGCATCGCGGAGCTCGACCGGGCTCACCGGTTCGATCGCGCGATCCTGCCGCAGATGGCCGCCCTCGGCCTGCTCGGCATCTCGGTGCCGACCGAGTACGGCGGCGCCGGCATGGACTACATCGCGCTGGGGCTCGCGAGCGAAGAGCTCGAATACGTCGACACCTCGCTGCGCGTCATCATGTCGGTTCACGCGGGGCTCAACTGCCTGTCGCTGCTGACGTGGGGGACGGAGGACCAGAAACAGCGGTACCTCGTGCCGCAGGCGCGCGGCGAGCAGATTGCGACATACGGACTCACGGAACCGGCGGCGGGCTCCGACGTCCGCGGGATTCAGACCGTTGCCGTGCGCAAGGGCGATCGGTACGTGCTGACGGGCGAGAAGATGTGGATCTCGCTCGCCGACGTCGCCGACAACTTCCTCGTCTTCGGCTGGAGCGACCTCGACAAGAAGAAGGCGCGCGATCCATCGGGAATTTCGGCCTTCATCGTCGAGCGTGGGTTCAAGGGGTTCTCGAGCGGCACGCTGACCGCGAAGTGGGGGATTCGGGCGGGCAACACCGGGTACTTCAAGATGGACGACGTCGAGGTGCCCGAGGAGAACATGCTCGGCCGACCCGGCGAGGGATTCAAGATCGCGATGTTCGCGCTCGACCAGGGGCGGTATACCGTGGCGGCCGGCGCGACCGGGCTGATCCGGGCCTGCCGCGACGCCAGCGCGACGTACGCGCTCGAGCGCCGCACCTTCGGACAGCCGATCGCCGAGCACCAGCTCGTCAAGCAGATGATCGCGAACATGGAATCCGACTACCAGGTGTCGCGGCTGCTGTGGCTGCGCGCCGGATTCCTCAAGAACACCGGACGGCGCAACACGCGCGAGACGAGCCTCGCGAAGTGGTACGCGACCGTCGCCTCCGAGCGGGCGGCCGGAGATGCCGTGCAGGTCCACGGCGCGAACGGCTACTCGGACGAGTACCCGGTCGGCCGCTTCTACCGGAACGCCAAGGGCGCGGTCATCTACGAGGGTACCCGCGAGGTGCACACGCTCATGCAGGCGGACTACGTGCTCGGGTACCGGCAGGATCGTCCGATCCGGTGCGAGCTGCCTCCGGTGACGTAGCGACGAAGGCCTGCGGGTCATGGACAGCGATCTCTCGCTCGAGTTCCTCCGCGTCGTCGAGCAGGCGGCCATCGCCAGCGCGCAGACGATGGGCCAGGGGGACGGACCGAAGTCGGATGCCGCCGCCGTGACCGCGATGCGGCGCGAGCTCGACTCGGTGCCGATCGACGGCACCATCGTCATCGGGGAAGGGGAGCGCGACGAGGCGCCGATGCTGTACATCGGCGAGCGGGTCGGGCTGGCGAATGCGCTCGAGGGACGCAGCGGTCTCGGTGCCCCGCAGGTGGACATCGCCGTCGATCCGCTGGAGGGCACGAATCTCTGCGTCACCGGCGAGCCCGGCGCCATCGCCGTGCTCGCGGCGTCCGAGCGGGGCGGGCTGCTGCACGCACCCGACCTCTACATGGAGAAGCTGATCGTTCCGCCCGGCGCACGCGATGTGGTCGACCTGGATGCCCCTGTCGCCGACAACCTGAACGCGCTCGCGCGTGCGCTGGAGCGCGACGTCGACGATCTCGTCATCACCGTGCTGGATCGGCCGCGTCATGCGCAGCTCGTCGCGGACATCCGCGCCACCGGGGCGCGCATCCGGCTGATTCGCGACGGCGACCTCTCGGCGGCGATCGTCGCCGCGGTGGCGGGGACCGGCGTTCATGCGGTGATGGGCATCGGCGGCGCGCCGGAAGGCGTGCTGACCGCCGCAGCCATGCGCTGTCTCAACGGGGAGATCTACGCGCGGCTCGTCGTCCGGACCCCCGAGGACGAGGAGCGATGCGCGGCCATGGGCATTGCCGACGTGCGCCGCATCTACCGCGCGACCGATCTCGCGCCGGGGCGGCACCTCATCTTCGCCGCCACGGGCGTGACCGAGGGGGCGCTCATGAAGGGCGTGCGCTTCTTCCGCGACGGGACGCGGACCGCGTCGCTCGTCATGCAGACGTCGCCCTGGCAGATCCGCTTCATCGACAGCATCCACGTCAGCAACGACAACCGCAGTGCCATCCGCTTCTGAGCCGGCGACCGGCGCGCGGGAGGACCTCGCGCTCTGGCGCCGCAACCTGATCGCCCTGACGGCGGCCGTGTTCATCGGCTTCACGGGCTTCACCCTGGTGATGCCGTTCCTGCCGATCTACATCGGCCAGATGGGCGTGACCGACCCGGGCGAGATCGCGGCCTGGACGGGCGTCACGCTCGGCGTGACGCCGGCGATGACGGCGCTGTTCTCGCCGCTCTGGGGACGGCTCGCCGATCGGTTCGGGCGGCGCTTCATGGTCGCGCGGTCGCTCATCAGCTTCGTGTTCATCATGGCGGCGATGGGCTTCGCGCGCGAGCCGTGGCACCTCTTCGCCCTGCGCGTGCTGCAGGGATTCTTCGCGGGGTACGGCGCGCTGACGCTCGCGATGGCGGCGGAGTCGGCGCCGGACGGGCGGCTCGCGCAGTCGATCGGCACGGTGCAGACGGCGCAGCGGCTCGGCCCGGCGCTGGGTCCCGTCATCGGGGGATTGATCGCCGGCCTCGTGGGGCTTCGAGGGACGTTCCTCGTCACCGCGGTGTTCTACGCGGCGGCGTTCGTCCTGGTGCTCGCGCTCTACCGCGAACCCGCGAAGACGGCCGAGCCGGCGCGCAGCGACGAGAACGGAGGGCAGGTCACGTTCCGCAGCGTGATGGCGTTCGAGAACTTCCTGTTGCTGATGGCCGTGATCTTCGGGCTGCAGTTCGTCGATCGCAGCTTCGGCCCCGTGCTGCCGCTCGTGATTGCCCGTCCGGGGCTGAGCGGCACCGACATCGCGCTGCAGTCGGGCCTGATCTTCTCGACGATCGCGTGTGCGGCCGCGCTCGGGCATCACATCAGCGCCCGCCTGCTGCGCCGGTGGAGCGGCCGCGTCGTGATCAGCCGTGCCGCGATCGTGGCGGCCGTCGCAACCCTGGGGATCTCGCTCAGCCCCGGCGTCTGGTGGATCGGGCTCTGGGCCGGCATCTTCGGGGTCGCGATCGGCCTTGCGATGACCGCCGCGTACACCGCGGCCGCGAACAGCTTCCCCGGGAACGTCCGCGCGACGGGCTTCGGCTTCCTGACGAGCGCGTCGCTCGTCGGCATCGCGGTGAGCCCGATGGTTGCCGGCGCGCTGGCGCGCGTGGGCATGCGAACGATCTTCTACGTGAACGTCGTGATGCTGGTCGCGCTCGGCGCGCTGGTCCGCCGGACCATGACGGACGAACCGGGCGAGATGACCGCGCCGACGGTGGAGGACGCGTGATGGCCGCCGCCGCGTCAGGTATCGTGCCCGGTCTTCCGATGCTTGCGGCGGCGCCAGGGGCGCTTGGTCCGGTCCTCGTGCGGGCCACCGGTCTGGCGGGGCAGCGGCGCGCGCGGCCGCGCCGGCTTCTTCTTCGCGCCGCCTTTCCGCTTCGCCATGCCCGGCACTCTGCCGTGGCGGCAGATCGATTGTCAACCGGGGACGGACCCGCATGCGCGTCGTGACGCTGGATGCGCACGCGCCGCTCGAGCCGCAGCTCGCGGCGGCCGTCGCCGGGATTGCGGGCGGCGGCGTCGTCGGCTTCCCGACGGAGACGTTCTACGGCCTCGCCGCGGATCCCCGGTCGGAGCGGGCCGTGGCTCGCCTGTTCGAGCTCAAAGGACGCGTGGCGTCGCAGTCCATCGGCCTCGTCGCGGCGGATCTGGCGCAGGTCGAACGAATCGCGGATCTGCCGGCGAACGCACGGCGGCTGGCGCGCGTGTTCTGGCCGGGGCCGCTGACGCTCGTCGTGCCGGCGCGCGTCCCGCTCGCGGGAGCGGTGCGATCCGGCAGAGGGCTCGTCGGAGTCCGCGTGTCATCGCATCCGGTGGCACGCGGGCTGGCCGCGGCCTTCGGACACCCGCTCACCGCAACGAGCGCGAACCGCAGCGGCGAGCCGCCCGCGGAGACGGCTGAGGTTGTCGCGAGGTTGTTTCCGGCGCTCTCGGTACTCGTCGACGGCGGGCCGGCGGCCGGCGGCGCGCCGTCGACCGTGGTCGAGGTGACGGACGGCGGGATCGCGCTGCTGCGGGCGGGGGCCGTGGCGTGGGAGCGCGTGCTAGAATCGCTCGACGCCTGAGCGGATCGACGTTCCCGCGCGCTCGCCCCCGCCTGGACTCCTGTTCGAGACGTCCGATGTCTGCAGTCACCACTCCACTTCGTGAACGGGCTGCGCTCGTCGGCCTCATCACGCGCGCCGATCGTGCGGCGGTGGATGGTGCCTTCGAGGAGCTGGCCGGCCTGGCCGAGGCGGCCGGAGCCGAGGTCGTCCTGACGGTCTCGCAGGAACGCCCGAGCCCGGATCCGGCGACGTTCCTCGGCCGCGGCAAGATCGAGGCGCTGGCGAACGCGTGCGCCGAGCTCGACGTCGACGTCGTGATCTTCGACAACGAGCTGACGCCGGGGCAGCTGCGCCACATCGAGAAGATCGTCGAGCGGAAGGTCGTCGATCGGACGCAGCTCATCCTCGACATCTTCGCGCGCCGCGCGCAGACCCGCGAGGGCAAGCTGCAGGTCGAGCTCGCGCAGCTGGAGTACCTGCTGCCGCGTCTGATCGGGGCCGGGCTGGCGCTCTCCCGGCTGGGCGGCGGCATCGGCACGCGCGGACCGGGCGAGACGAAGCTCGAGACGGATCGCCGGCGCATCCGCGCGCGCATTCACCAGATCAAGGAGGAGATCGAAGACGTCCGTCGACGCCGCGCTCAGCTCCGCGAACGGCGGCAGAAGCAGGCGGTCCCGACGGTGGCACTCGTCGGCTACACCAATGCGGGCAAGACGACGCTCTTCAACCGGCTCACGCGCGAGGGGGCGGAAGCCACCGACGCGCTGTTCGTCACGCTCGATCCGCTCGTGCGCCGCGTGCGGCTGCCGGATCGGCGGGAGCTCCTGATCTCGGACACCGTCGGCTTCATCGACCGGCTGCCGCACACGCTCGTCGCGGCGTTCCGCGCCACGCTCGAAGAGGTGGCCGACGCGGATCTCATCCTGCACGTGATCGACGCGTCCAGTCCCGAGCGCGATCGTCATGTGTCGGCCGTGCACCGTGTGCTCGAGGAGGTCGAGGCACTCGACGTGCCGCAGCTGCACGTGTACAACAAGGTCGACCGGATGGACGAGGAGGATCGGCGGCGCCTCACGTCGGGCGATCCGGACGCCCTGCTGGTGTCCGCGCTCACGGGCGAGGGACTGGACGATCTGCTCGCGGCCATTTCCCGGCATCTGGCGCTCGATCTCCAGCGGGTCACACTGGAGTTCGATCCGCGCTCGGACGCCGACCGCGCGTCGGTCGCGCGCCTGTATCGGCATGCCCGCGTCCTGCGGCACGACGAGACCGACGAGCGGCTGTCGATTGAAGCGGAGCTGCCGCGCCGCATGCTCGAGCGGCTGCAGCAGGAACGTCGCCACACTGGTACGGCATGAGACGGAGAGTCCTCGCAGTCCTGCTCCTGGTCCTGGCCGCCGGCTGTGCCCGGCGGACACCTCCTCCGGTGATGCCGGCCTCGCCGGCGTTTCCCGACTTCGTACAGCCGGTTCCGTCCACCTCGCTGCCGCCCGGCCTCGGCGCGGATCTGCAGACGGCCTGGGCGTACCTCCAGTCGGGCGATCCCGGCGCCGCGGACCGTGTGTACGCCCGCGTGCTGCGCGCGGCCCCTGGCGCGGCCGCCGCGCTGGCGGGCCAGGGCTACGCCGCGCTCGCCCGCGACGACGAGCAGCGCGCGCTGGCGCAGTTCGACGCGGCGCTGGCGAGCGAGCCGGGGCTCGCCTCCGCGTACGTCGGCCGGGGCCAGGCGCTGCTGCGGCTGGGACAGGCCGCCGACGCGCTCGAGAGCTTCGAACGCGCCCAGGCTGCCGATCCACGCCTCGACCTGGCACCGCGCATCGAGACGTTGCGCTTCCGCGTGCTCGACGACCTGATCGGGCAGGCGCGCGGACTGGCGGACAGGGGGGACGTCGACGGCGCGCGCGCCGCGTACGAACGCGCGCTGAAGGCGTCGCCCCAGAGCGCGGTGCTGTACCGGGAGCTCGCGGCCGTCGAACGCCGGGCCGGGCGTCACGACGAGGCGCGGGCACACCTCGAGGCGGCGCTGAACCTGGACCCGGCGGACCGCCAGGCGCATGTGATGCTGGGCGAGATCCAGGAAGCCAGCGGCGCCGTCGAGGAGGCGCTGGCCAGCTACGTGGCGGCGCAGCGGATCGAGTCGACGCCGGAGCTCGAATCGCGGATCGCCGCGCTGCGCGAGCGCGCCGATCTCGCGCGCCTGCCGGAAGCGTTTCGCACGCTGGCCTCGCGTCCGGCGGCGTCGCGCGCGGATCTCGCGGCCGCACTGGGGCTCCGCCTGCCCGGCGTCCTCGCTCGCGCACCGGAGCGGCCGACACCCGTGCTGACGGACCTGCGCGATCACTGGGCGCAGACCTGGGCGCTGGGCGCCGTCCGCGCCGGCGTGATGGACGCGTTCCCGAACCACACCTTCCAGCCCGAGGCCGTCGTCCGCCGGGCGGATCTCGCAGCGGCCGCCGCCCGCGTCATCGACCTGCTCGCGTCGCTCGGGGATCGGCGCGCCGGCGAGTGGCGGCAGGCCACCGTCTCGTTCCCCGACGTGCCGCCCGAGCACCCGTCCCATGCCGACGCCGCCGCCGCAGTGGCCGCCGGCGTGATGGAGCGTGGACCGGGCGGAGCCTTCGAGCCGACCCGCGCCGTCACCGGCGCGGAGCTGCTCGAGACGGTGGCCCGCCTGCAGCGCCTCGCGGGTCCGCTGGCCGCCCGCGATCGACTCGGCGCAGGAGGGTAGCCGGGCATGGCGGGCGCGCAGTTGACGCTGGCCAACCAGTTGACCCTGCTCCGGATCGTCATGATCCCGGCCTTCGTGCTGTTCGTGCTGTACGGCCGCATCGGGTATGCGCTGACGGTTTTCCTCGCGGCCGGCCTGACGGACGCGCTCGACGGGCTCATCGCGCGGCGCACCGGCAAGAAGACGACGCTCGGGGCCTGGCTCGACCCGCTGGCGGACAAGCTGCTCCTCGTCACCGCCTTCGTGGTCCTGACGGTCCCCAACGCGGAACTGCAGTACCGCATCCCGCTGTGGCTCACCATCCTGGTGATCAGCCGGGACAGCGCCATCGTCCTGACCGTCGCGGTGGTGAACCTCGCAATCGGCCGCCGCACGTTTGCGCCGTCGGTGCTCGGCAAGCTCGCCACGGCCATCTACATCGTCACGTGCCTCGCCGTGCTCGCCGGCAACCTTGTTGGCGGGTGGGAGCCGTTCATCCGGGTGGCGGTGATCAGCTCCGGCGCCATCACGATCCTCTCCGCCGTGCACTACGCCACACAGGTCGCAAAGATTCTCAACAGCTGAACGGCCGAACGCGGGGCAGGGCGGCAGCCTGCGCCGGCGGTCTGCCGCCGATTCAAGAGGAGCGCGGAGGCGCCGATTTGTGCGGTGGAGACAAGGGCGGGATCGGCCCGCCCCCCGCATTCATGGCTTCTGTGACCTCAGACTTCGTGTTCCCCGAGGCGCTGCCGGCGCCGCCCGCGTTCCGGATTCAGCGCGACCCGCTCCCGACAGGGGAGCCCAGGCTCGGCGACGTCATCGCCGCAGGCGTGCTGCTCGAGATTTCGCGAATCGTCACCCGCATCCTGACCGTCGCGCGTCCCGAAATCGGGGAGCGCACCGAGCGCATCGTCGGCGTCGCGCAGGAACTGGCGCGCACGCTCGATCTGGACCAGGCCTGGGAGTTCGAGGTCGCCGCCAGGCTGTCGCAGGTTGGCTGGCTGACGCTGCCGGCGGCGACCCGCGAGGCGGCGCTGCGCGGCGATCCGGTGAGCGAGGAGGAATGGCGGCTGATCGCCTCCCATCCGCTGCTCGCGCGGGATCTCATCGGGGAGGGAGGACGGCTGACCGGGGTCGTCCAGATGATCGAGCGTCAGCGGGAGCCGCGCAGCCTGCCCGGAGAGCCCGTCGTCGAGCTGCAGGGTGACCGCATCGCGCTCGGCGCACAGATTCTGCGGGTGGCGAGCGATCTCGAGGCGCTCGTGCGATCCGGCCTGTCGCGTCAGGAGGCGCTCGCGCGCCTGGCGGCCGAGCCGTGCGAGTACGACGCGACGCTCGTGGCCGCCCTCGCCGGCGTCTCGCCGGACCGCCGTCAGACGGCCTGAACCTTCTCCCGGAAGTACGCGATCGTCGTCTGCAGCCCTTCTTCGAGGCTGACCTTCGGTTCCCAGCCGAGGAGCGTGCGGGCCTTCGTGATGTCCGGCTGGCGGACCTTCGGGTCGTCTTCGGGCAGCGGCCGGTGGACGATCCGGCTCCGGGACCCGGTCATCTCGATGATGGTCCGGGCGATCTCGGCGATCGTCATCTCGCGCGGGTTTCCGATGTTCACCGGCTCGTTGACGCCGGAGTGCATCAACCGGAGCACCCCGTCCACGAGGTCCGAGATGTACGTGAAGCTGCGGGTCTGCGAGCCGTCGCCGAACACCGTCACGTCCTCGCCCCGCAGCGCCTGCGAGATGAACGCCGGGACGGCGCGGCCGTCGCGCACGCGCATCCGCGGCCCGTACGTGTTGAAGATCCGGACGATCTTCGTGTCCAGCCCGTGATAGCGGTGGTAGGCGACCGTCATCGCCTCGGCGAAGCGCTTGGCTTCGTCGTACACGCCCCGCGGCCCGATCGGGTTGACGTTGCCCCAGTAGGACTCCGTCTGCGGGTGCACGAGCGGGTCCCCGTACACCTCCGACGTCGAGGCGAGCACGAACTTCGCCCCCTTGGCCTTCGCCAGGCCGAGCGCCCGGTGCGTGCCGAGCGCGCCGACCTTCAGTGTCGGAATCGGCAGTTCCAGGTAGTCGATCGGACTGGCCGGACTGGCCCAGTGCAGCACGAAGTCGACCGGCCCGTCGATGTAGATGTAGGTCGTGACGTCGTGCTTGATGAAATGGAAATCGTCCCGCCCGGCCAGGTGCGCGATGTTCGCGGTGTCACCCGTCAGCAGGTTGTCGATGCCGACGACGGCATACCCGCGATGGAGCAGGGCGTCGGCGAGGTGCGATCCGATGAATCCGGCGACGCCGGTGATGACGACTCGTGGCTGCATGGCGTCGTGATGGGGTGACAGGCGCCCGGAGCGCGGGCGTCAGTATGCGTGCTTGTGGAAGAAGCCCTTCACGAGGGTCAGCCACATGATCTTGAGATCGAGAGCCACGGACCAGTTCTCGATGTAGTAGAGGTCGTACTCGATTCGCTTCTCGATCGACGTGTTGCCCCGCCAGCCGTTCACCTGCGCCCACCCCGTCAGGCCGGCGCGCACTTTGTGGCGAAGCATGTACTGCGGGATTCGCTGCTTGAACTGGTGGACGAAGTACGGCCGCTCCGGCCGCGGCCCGACGAGCGACATGTCCCCCCGCAGCACGTTCCAGAGCTGGGGGAGCTCGTCCAGGTTCGTCCGGCGCAGCAGGCGGCCCACCGGCGTGCAGCGGGGGTCGTTGTCGCGTGCCCAGATCGGGCCGGTGTCGCGCTCGGCGTCCTGGTACATCGAGCGGAACTTGTAGATGATGAACGGTTTGCCGTCGAGCCCCATCCGCTCCTGCCGGTAGAACACCGGGCCGTTGGAGGTGCGCCGGATCACCAGGGCGATGATCGCGAACGGGAGGGCCAGGGCGAGCAGCGCCGCCGCGGACAGCACGACGTCCAGCGCGCGCTTGACGAAGCTGTTGATCCCCTGCAGCGGGACGTCGTTGATGTTGACGATCGGAATCCCGTCGAGGTCCTCGAGGCGGGCGCGCAGCGCGATGACCTGCAGCAGATCGGGCACGACCTTCACGTCCACCATCTCGCGCCCGACGATGTCGAGCAGGTGCAGCATGCGGAGATGGTCCTCGGCGGGCAGCGCGACGTAGAGGTGGTCGATGTGCTCGCGCACCGCGATCTCGCCGGCCTCGTCGAGGGTCCCGAGAATCGGCAGGCCCCGGTGCCCGAGGAAGTCTCCGCCGGCGCGATCGTCGACGAACCCGACCACCTGGTAGCCGAGCTCCCGGTGCTCGAGGATCTTGTCCGCGACCAGCCGGCCGAGCTCGCCGGCGCCGGCGATGAGAATCCGCTTCAGCCCGATTCCGGCGCGCCAGCGCCGCTCGAGGGCCTCGCGGACCAGCTCCCGCGAGGCGAACGTCAACATGACGTTCAGGAGCAGGAACAGCGCCCAGACGATCTGCGAGACCTCGTACGCCCCCCGATCCTTCAGCTCGTCAGGCACGTAGTAGGCCTGGAAGTACAGGGTCGCGACGATGCCGAAGACGACGGCGAGGATGCTGCCGACGAAGACGGCGAAGAAGTCGTCGACGCGCGACCGGCCGCGCCGCAGCCGGTACAGACCCTGGATGTGGAAGGCGAAGGGCACCAGCACGCCGATGAACGGCAGCACGTTGACGTACTGGCTGAACGGCGGATAGCCCTTCGTCACCGGGATCAGCCCGGTCTCGAACCGCAGGACGTACGCCAGGACGAAGGCCGCGATGCCCAGCGCCGCGTCCGACACCACGTAGAACGCGACGAGCAGGCGGTTGTGGCGCCTCACCATCGCGTGCCCTCGGGCGCGGCGAGCGTCTCGTCGAGTACGTCCCGCATGCGGGCGAGGAACCTGTCCCGGCTGAACGTCTCGGCGTGAGCCCGGATCACGACGGGGTCGAACGGGCGGTCGGCGACGGCACGGTACGCGGCTGCAAACGCGGTGGCCGAGGCGTCCGGCACCAGCAGGCCCGTCACGCCGTCGCGCACCGTCTCGCGGGCCCCGCCGCGGCCGAGGGCGACCACGGGCCGGCCGCACGCCTGGGCCTCGACGGGCACGATGCCGAAGTCCTCCTCGCCCGGCAGCACCACGGCGCGCGCGCCCCGGTACAGATCGCGAATCTCCTCGTCGCTCCGGAACCCCAGGAACTCCACGGGCGCGCCCGCGGCATGCGCCTGCAGGCGCGTCATCTCGGGGCCCTGGCCCGCAATCCGGAGCGGGATGCCCGAGAGGCGCGCGGCGTCGATGGCGACCTCGAGTCGCTTGTAAGGAACGAGGGCAGACACGGCGAGGACGTAATCCTCAGGGATCCGCCCGTCGGGGTGAAAGAAGGCGGTGTCCACTGGAGGGTACACAACGGTTGCCGGACGATTATAGTATCGGCGGATCCGGTCCGCAACATAATGTGAGATAGCGACATAGCGGTGCACACGCCCGGAGGTCCGGCGGTCCCACCGCGCCATCGCCGCCAGCACCGGCCGGGCCAGCCGCGACTTCAGCGGCCCGATCCGGTCGGGGCCGAAGTAGTGCGGGTACTGGTCCCAGGCATACCGCATCGGCGTGAAGCAGTAGCAGAGATGCCGTGCGCCCGGCGGCGGCACGACCGACTTGGCCGCGCAGTGGCTGGCGCTGACGATGAGGTCGACCCCGTCGAGGTCGAACCCCTCGATGGCCAGCGGGAAGAGCGGCAGATAGTGCCGGTACCAGCGCCCTGCTCCGGGCAGGTGCTGGACGAACGAGGTCCGGATGCGGTGCCGGGCGATCGCCGGGGAGACCGTCCCCGGCACGTGCACCAGGGTGAGGATGTCGGCCCCGTCCAGGATCTCGCCCAGCGCCTCGAGCGCCTTCTCGCCCCCACGCATGCCGGTCAGCCAGTCGTGGACCAGGACGGCAGTCACCGCGCGCTCACGTCGGCGTAGATGCGGCGAACCTCCCGCGCGACGCGCTCCCACGAGAACTCGCGGGCCCGCGTGAGCCCGCGCGATCGCAGGTCGTCGGCCAGCTCCCGGTCGGTGAGCACCCGGCGAATGCCGTCGGCAATGGCCTCCGCCTCGAGCGGATCGACGAGGACCGCCGCGTCGCCGGTCACCTCCGGCAGCGACGAGACGTTCGAGGTGACAACCGGGGTGCCGCTGGCCATGGCTTCGAGCGGCGGCAGCCCGAACCCCTCGTAGAGCGAGGGGAACACGAACACCGACGCCAGCCGGTACGCGATCGGCAGCATGTGATCCGGCAGGAACCCGAGGAACCGCACGTACTTGTGCAGCTTGTTGCGGTGGATGGCCCGCCGCAGGGCGGAGTAGCGGGAGATCTCGTCTCCGATCATGACCAGCCGGACGTCTTCCAGGCCGGGCGTCTCGCGAACGAGATGGAACGCTTCGAGCAGCCGCTCGAGGTTCTTGTGGGGCTTGACGTTGCCGACGTACAGCAGGAACCGGCCCTCGAGCTGGTAGCGCGCCGCGACGCGCTCGATTTCCTCGGGCGGCGGCGGCACCGCGAAGCGGTCGTCGATCCCGTTGTAGATCACGGTGATCTTCCCGGGCGGCACCGTCGGGAAGAAGTGGAGGATGTCCCGCTTCGAGGCCTCCGAGACGGTGATGATGTGATCGGCCCGGCGCGCCGCGGATCCCATCTGCGTCCGCGCGTACGTCAGCGCGGCGCGGTTGGGGAGGTACTGCGGGAAGCGCAGGTGGATGCAGTCGTGAATCGTGACCACCGAGCGCGTGCGGGCGACGAGCGGCGGCAGCACGTAATGCGGCTCATGGAGGAGTGTGGCGCGGCTGCGCAGGACCGCCCACGGAATCGAGATCTGCTCGCGCACCGAATAGGGCTTCGAGCGATCGATCGCGGCCACGAAGTTCTCGCCGAGCGTGGCCGGGAGATCGCGGTCGCGCGGCTGGCAGATCAGGACATACTCGCTCTCCCGGTCCAGGCGGGCCAGTTGGCGCAGGAGATTCCGGATGTAGGTGCCGATGCCGAAGTCGTGGATTTTCCGCGCATCGAAGGCCACACGCACGCGAGAAATTCTAGCTGAACCACCCGCGCGCCGCCTCAGGAGGAGGGGCGGTAGCCCCGCCAGCGGAGATACCGCTCGAGCCAGGGCGCCCACCGCGGCCGGTGTTTGCGGTAGAACGCGAGGTGACTGGCCTGCCACGCCTCACGCGTCGCCCCGGGCCGCGTGGCCCCCGACCGCCCGCGGTGGTGCACGACCTGCACGTCCGGGGTGAATCGCACGCGCCAGCCGGCGGCGCGCAGCGCCGCGCAGAAGTCGACGTCCTCCGCGTACATGAAGTAGCGCTCGTCGAACCAGCCGACGGCATCGCCGGCCGACCTCCGCACCAGCAGGCAGGCGCCGCTCACCCAGTCCGCGTCCCGCTCGCGCGACGTCGCGCGCTCGGTCGCAGCCTGCACGAACGGCACCCCGCGCGCCTGCATCGCGAGCCACGCCTTGCGCCGCAGCTCGGAGAGAGGCGAGTACATGCGGCCGAACGACAGCTCCGCGCGCCCGGGCCCGTCCACGAGCCGCGGTCCGATCGCGCCGACCTCGGGGGCCCGCCGCAGCGACGCGACCAGGCGATCGATGGCGCCCGGCGGCACGGTCGTATCCGGGTTGAGGAGGAGCACGTACTCGCTGGTGCTGTTCCGGATGCCGAGGTTCACCCCGCGCGCGAACCCGAGGTTCGCGCCCGCCTCGATCAGCCGGACCCCGGGGAACCGCGCCCGGACGAGCCCGGTCACGTCCTCGGTGGACGCGTTGTCGACGACGACGATGCCGGTGGGGGTCAACGGAGGCGCGGCGGAGAGGCTCTCGAGCGACGCGGCCAGGTCCCGGACCGCGTTGTACGCCACGATCACGATCGCCAGGCTCACGATGCCGCCTCGCCGATCGCCGTGAGCGTGGCCGCGGCGGCGTCCTCCCAGCGATAGCGCGCGAGGACCTGGGGAGCGGCGGCAAGCACCCGGTCGCGCGCCGGTCCCGGGCCGAGCGCCTCGTTGAGCGCGTGCGCGATCGCGCCGGGCTCGGGACGGGGCACGTAGAACGCCGCGGGTCCGTACACCTCGCGCGCCACCGGTGTGTCGAGCACGACGGGCGGAATGCCGGCGGCGAGCGCCTCGAGCGGCGTGAGGCCGAAGCCCTCGTAATCCGAGAGGAACACGAACGCCGAGGCACGGGCGTACAGATCGGCCAGCGTGTCGTCCGGGACCCAGTCGCGGAGTCCGATACGCGCCGCCGCGCCGCTGTCGGCCGCCGCCTGCCGCAGATCCTGCGGCGGCCACGTCCGGTTCTCGCCCACGATTTCCAGCCGCAGATCGGGACGCTCCGCTGCCAGGCGACCGAACGCCGCGATCAGGGTCGGGACATGGCGCCGGTTGAACACCGACCCGACGAACAGCACCAGCGGATCGCGGCGGCCGCTTCCCGCCGAGGGGCCGAGGCCGACCCCGTGCGGGATGACCCGGATGCGATCGGCCGGCACGTGCAGGTGCGTCTCGATTTCGCGCTTCGAGAACCCGGAGACGGTCACGACCACCCGTGCGCGGCGCGCGGACAGGCGGCCGAGCATCCGGCGACGGAACCCTTCGCGCGGGCGGAACCACTCCGGATGGGCGGCGAACGAGACGTCGTGCACCACGAGGGCGACGGGGCAGCGGACCAGCAACGGCGCCGTGTACCCCGGCGCGAACAGCACATCGGGTCTCGCGCGCCGCACGGCGCGCGCCAGCGCGCCCTGCTCCCACCCGGTGCCGCCGGCGCCGGGCACGACCGCGATCTCGCCGGTCAGGCCCGCGGGCAGTTGGAGCGTCGGATCGGGTGTGAAGAGCGTGAACGAATGCCCGGAAGGCGTGCGGGCCCATTCGCGCAGCAACTGCTGCAGGTAGCGTCCGACGCCCGTGGGGCGGCCGCTCAGCTCGCGGGCGTCAACGGCGATCCGCATGGGCCGGGACGGCCGCAATCCGCTCGAAGGCGTCGCGGAGATCGCGGGCCGCACGATCCCACGTGAAGAGGGCCGCCCGCTCGAGACCACGTGCGCTCATCGCCGCGGCCCGCTCCGGATCCGTGAGCACCGCCCGGACGGCCGCGGCGAGCCCGCGCACATCGTCCGGGGGAACGAGCTGGCCGGCGTCGCCGACCACTTCCGGCAGCGCGCCGGCGGTGGACGCCACGACCGGCACGCCGAGTGCCATCGCCTCGAGCGCCGGCAGGCCGAACCCTTCGTGGAAGGAGGGCAGGACGAGCAGCCGGGCGCCGGCATAGATCGACCGGCGCTGTGCGTCCGGCACGTAGCCGACGTACTCGACCCGTCCGAGCAGCGGCGGGACCTGCAGGCGCGAGAGCCACGTGCCCGCCTCGGGCCGCCAGCCGCCGACCAGCCGCAGCTTCGGCACGTCCGGCATCGTCTTGAGCAGCAGCGTCCAGGCGTCCAGCAGCGCGCCGACGTTCTTGCGGCGCTCGAGCGTGCCCACGAAGAGCACGTAGCCGCGCTCGGGCTCGGGCCGCGCCGACGGTGTCCCGATCCAGCCGGGCAGGCCGGGCCGGCACTCGACGATGCGCTCCGGCGGCACGCCGAGCTGGGCCTGCACCGCCCGCGAGGTGTCCGACGAGTTCACGACGACCAGCGCCGCGCGCGCCGCATGCGACCGCGCGAGCGCCGGGTAGTCGCGGTGCACCTCGCCGCTCGTCCGTTCCGGATGCAGCAGGAAATCGAGGTCGTGGATCGTCACGACCTGGCGGGCGCGTCGCGCGGGAATGAGCATCGGCGTCAGCGACTGCGCGATGTCGACGGGACCGGCGATCCACTCGACGGGCGGGAAGCCGCGGCGGTGCCACGCCCAGTTCAGCACGCGGACGGGAATGCGCCGATCGACGACCCGCGCGCCGAGCGTGGCGGCGAGCGTCGGATCGGGGCGGTCGGCCCACGAGCTCGTGAACAGGTGCAGGCGATCGCCCGGCCGCGCGTTGCGTCCCAGCGCGGCGGCCAGCTCGTGCGCGTACTCACCGACGCCGGAGCGCTGGCGCAGCGCCGGCCGGTAGTCGAGCAGGATATCCACGTCAGCAGAAGGCTAGCACGGCCGGATGGGCTCCGCGAAGGGACCAGCATACCCGTAACTGCTTGTGAGTCAGTATGTAGACACCCGCCTCAGCCTGTGGTACCTTCGAGCGTTTCCACGTCCCTCCCCGAGCCGCGCCCGCCGGCGCGCGTGCCGTCGGCGCAGGGGGTTCCGGGAGCGCTAGAGCGAATGAAGATTGCGGTCATCGGTACGGGCTACGTCGGCCTGGTGGTCGGAGCCTGTCTCGCGGAGACGGGCAATGACGTCGTGTGTGTGGACAAGCTGGAATCCAAGGTCCGGATGCTGCGGCGCGGCCGCATGCCGATCTACGAGCCGGGTCTCGAGGAGCTGGTCCAGCGCAACAAGAAGCGGCTGACGTTCACCACGCAGCTGGCCCGCGCCGTGCGCGCCGCCGAGATCGTCTTCGTCGCCGTCGGCACGCCGCAGGGGGAGGATGGATCGGCCGACCTGCGGCACGTGCTCGACGTCGCGCGCGAGATCGGGCGCGCGATGAACGGCTACAAGGTGATCGTGGACAAGAGCACCGTGCCCGTCGGCACGGCCGCCATGGTGCGCGAGATCCTGCGCCGCGAGACGACGCATCCCTTCAGCGTGGTCAGCAACCCCGAATTCCTCAAGCAGGGGGCGGCGGTCGAGGACTTCCTCAAGCCGGATCGCGTGGTCGTCGGGGCGGAGGACGACAAGGCGCGGCGGATCATGCAGGAGCTGTACGCGCCGTTCACGCGGACGGGCGCGCCGATCCTGATGATGGACTGCGCCAGCGCGGAATTGTCGAAGTACGCCGCCAACGCGCTGCTCGCGACGAAGATCTCGTTCATGAACGAGGTCGCGAACGTCTGCGAGCTGGTCGGCGCGAACGTCGACGACGTCCGCCGCGCGGTGGGGTCCGACCGGCGCATCGGCCCGTCGTTCCTGTTCCCCGGGGTCGGCTACGGCGGCAGCTGTTTCCCGAAGGACGTCAAGGCCATCCTGCACTTCTCGACCCTGAAGGGCTACGATTTCAGGATCCTCGAGGCCGTCGAGTCCGTGAACCAGCGGCAGAAGTCGCGGCTCGTCGACAAGATGGTCGCGCATTTCGGCACGCTGGAGGGGCGCACGATCGCGCTCTGGGGGCTGGCCTTCAAGCCGCGCACCGACGACATGCGCGAGGCGCCGGCCATCACCATCATCGAGCGGCTGCTCGCCGCCGGCGCGCGCGTGCAGGCGTTCGATCCGGAGGCGATGCGCGTGGCGCGCGGCATCTTCGGGGCCCGGATCACGCTCTGCGACGGCAGCTACGACGCCCTCAAGGGGGCGCACGCGCTGGCGATCGTCACCGAGTGGAACGAGTTCCGGGAACCCGACTTCGGCCGGATGCGGCGGCTGCTGCGCGAGCCGGTGATTTTCGATGGGCGGAACATCTACAGCCCTGAGGTCATGAAGGAGCAGGGCTTCGTGTACTACTCAATCGGACGCTGATGGCCGGGCTGCGCGGCATTCTCACGGACCCCCTGCTCTCGGTCGTGATGCCCTGCTACAACGAGCGGGCCACGATCGAGGAAATCGTGGGCCGGGTCCTCGCCGTACCGCTTCGCATCGAGCTCATCGTCGTCGACGACGGGTCGACCGACGGGACGCGGGAGATTCTGCAGGCGCTCCAGCGCGCGCACGGATTCACGCTGGTGCTGCAGGAGCGCAACCAGGGCAAGGGGGCGGCGCTCCGCCGGGGATTCCAGGAAGTGACCGGGGACCTGGTCGTCATCCAGGACGCGGATCTCGAGTACTCTCCGGAGGAATACCCCGAGCTGATTGAGCTCATCTGCCAGGGACGCGCCGACGTCGTCTACGGGTCGCGCTTCCTCGGCCGGCATCGCGTGTTCCTGTTCACGCACTACATGGGGAACGTGTTCCTCACGTTCGTGACGAACCTGCTCTACAACACGATGCTGACCGACATGGAGACCTGCTTCAAGGTGATGCGCACCGAGGTGCTCCGGTCGATGACGCTCCGGTCGAGCAGCTTCGGCATCGAGCCGGAGCTGACGGCGAAGATTTTCAAGCGCGGCTACCGGGTCTACGAAGTGCCCATCACTTATGACGGCCGCGGCTACGACGAGGGCAAGAAGATCACCTGGCGCGACGGGGTCGTCGCGCTCTGGGTGCTCCTGAAGTACCGCTTCACCGAGTGACCGCGCTTCTCCGTCTGCTCCGCTACGCAGCCCCGCATCGCCTGCGCCTCGGCTGGGCGATCCTGGCGATGCTCGTCTATGCCGCCGCCTCGGCCTGGCATCTCTATCTGATCAAGCCGATCTTCGACAGCGTCCTGCCGCATCAGGAGCAGGTCGCCTTCGTGGCGACGGCGATCGTTCTCGCCTATGTGGCGAAAGGGCTGGGCGCCTATTTCTCGAACTACCTGATGGCCGACGTCGGGCAGCGCGTCGTGCGCGACCTGCGCGACGGTCTGCACCGCCACATGCTCGGCCAGTCGGCGGCGTTCTTCGCGCGCCGCTCGACGGGCCAGCTCCTCTCCCGGCTGACCAACGACGTCGCCCAGGTGCAGCACGTCGTCGCGGAGACGATCGGCGACCTGCTGCGCGAGTCGCTCGCGCTCGTCGGGTACGGGATCCTCCTGTTCTCGCTCGACGCGCGCCTGGCGCTGGTCTGCGTGACCGGCGCGCCGGTCATCGTCTATCCGCTGGCGCAGCTCGGACGGCGCATGCGCCGCATGAGCCGCCGCAGCCAGGAGGCGCTGGAGCACCTGTCCCACGTGGCGGGCGAGGCATTCTCGGGCCACCGCATCGTCAAGGCCTTCGGCGCGGAGGAACGGGAAGGGGCGCGGTTCCGCGCCGCATCGCGGCAGCATTACCTGACGAGCATGAAGGTCACGCGCCTCGTCTCGGTGCTGCCGCCTCTGATGGAGCTGCTGGGCGGGCTCGCCATCGCCGGCGCGCTGTACTACGGCAGCCGGGAGATTGCGTCGGGACGGCTCACCACCGGCGATTTCGCCGCGTTCATCGGCGCCCTGCTGATGATGTACGGGCCGGTCAAGCGGCTGAGCCGCGTCAATGCGAGCCTGCAGCAGGCCATTGCCGGCGCCGAGCGCGTGTTCGAAGTCCTCGATCGGCACACCGAGGTCGTGGAGAAGCCGGACGCGGGGCCGCTGGCGCCGTTCCGCGAGACGATCGAGCTCGACGACGTCGTGTTCGCCTACGAGGACGGGCACGGCAAGCCGATTCTGCGCGGGGTGAGCCTCACCGTGCGCGCCGGGCAGATGATCGCGCTCGTCGGCCGCAGCGGCGCCGGCAAGACGACGCTGGTCAACATGCTGCCGCGGTTCTACGACGTCACCGGCGGCGCCATCCGGATCGACGGCGTCGACATCCGCGACGTCACGCTCGCCTCGCTCCGCGCGCAGATCGGCATCGTCACGCAGGAGACCATCCTCTTCGACGACACCATCGCCGGGAACATCGCCTACGGCAGGCCCGACGCGTCCAGGGAGGCCATCGAGGCCGCGGCGCGCGCGGCGCACGCGCACGACTTCATCCGCACCCTGCCCGAAGGCTACGAGACCGTCATCGGCGAGCGGGGACAGCGGCTGTCGGGCGGGCAGCGGCAGCGGATCGCCATCGCGCGCGCGATCCTCAAGGATTCGCCGATCCTCATCCTGGACGAGGCGACCTCCTCGCTCGACACCGAGTCGGAGCTGCTCGTGCAGGAAGCGCTCGCGAACCTGATGAAGAACCGGACGTCGTTCGTCATCGCGCACCGGCTCTCGACCGTCCGTCGCGCCGACGCCATCCTCGTGATGGATCGCGGCCGGATCGTCGAGGTCGGCCGCCACGAGGAGCTGCTGGCGCGCGCCGGCAGCCTCTACTCGCGGCTCTACCAGATGCAGCTGCTCGAGACGCGCCGGCCGTCCGAGCGGCAGGCGGAACCTGCCGTGCTCGGCGACGGCGACCGGCGGGAAAAGAAGGCGGATCCGGCATGATCAAGTCGATGACGGGCTTTGCGTCGCTGACGCACGACGCCGGGAGCGCGGCGGTGGGGGTCACCATCCGGGCCGTGAATCACCGGTTCCTCGATTTGCAGCTGCGGCTGCCGTCGGGTCTGGCCGACCGCGAGACGCGCATCCGGGGGCTGGTTCAGCAGGCGGTCGCCCGCGGGCGGGTGGAGATCGCCGTGAGCGTGCAGTCCCGCGTGGTGCCCGTGCCGCAGGTCGAGCTGAACGAGCCGTACATCGCGGCGCTCGAAACCGCGCTGGAGCACGCCCGGACGCGCGGCATCGTCTCCGGCCATCTCACGCCCGGCGACCTCGTGCGCCTGCCGCATGCGATCGTCGTGCGCGACGCGCCGCCGGACGAGGAGGCCGCCGAGACGCTCGGCGCCCACGTGGATCGCGCGATCGAGGAGGCGCTCGGCGCGCTGGAGCGGATGCGGGTCCATGAAGGGGAACACCTGCGGCAGGACCTGGAGGCGCGCCGCGCCGGGCTTGCGGACCTGATCGAACAGATCGCCCGGGCCGCGACGGCCGGGGCCGAAGGCCTCCGCGAGCGGCTGGCCGCGCGGGTGGAGGAGCTGACCGCCGACCTCGCCGTCGACCGCGCCGCCATCGCGCAGGAGATCGTGCGCGTCGTCGGGCGGTCGGACATCAGCGAGGAGGTGACGCGGTTCCGCGCGCATCTGGTCCACTGGACGTCGCTCGTCGACGCACCGGAGCCGTGCGGCCGGAAGCTGGACTTCCTGCTGCAGGAGATGAACCGGGAGATCAACACCATCGGCGCCAAGGCCGACGGCAGCGCGGTGTCGGCGCTCGTCGTCGCCGCCAAGGCGGAGCTGGAGAAGATGCGGGAGCAGGTTCAGAATGTCGAGTGAGCAGCGCGGACAGCTGTTCATCGTGTCGGCGCCGTCCGGAACCGGCAAGACGACGCTGGTGGAGCGGCTCGTGCCGGGAATGGCGAACCTGGTGCTGTCGCGGTCGTTCACGTCGCGGCCGCCGCGGCCGGGGGAGTGCGACGGGGTCGACTATAATTTCATCGGGCGCGAGCGCTTCGAGGCGATGATCGCGGCCGGGGACTTCCTTGAGCACGCGGACGTGTTCGGGAACTACTACGGCACGTCGGCCGCCGAGACGGAGCGGGTGCTGGCATCCGGGCAGGACCTGGTGCTCGTAATCGACGTCCAGGGCGCCCGGCAGGTGCGGCTCCGCGGGCTCGAGAGCGTCGGCATCTTCGTCCTGCCGCCGTCCTACGCCGTGCTGGAAGAGCGGCTGCGCCGCCGCAGCAAGGACAGCGAGGAGGCCATCCGCCGGCGTCTCACGACGGCGCGGCAGGAGGTCGGCGCGGTCGGCGAGTACGACTACGTCGTGGTCAACGACCAGGTCGACACCGCGGTGGGGCACCTGCGCTGCATCATCGAGGCGGAGCGGGCGCGCCGCGCGCGGATGGGTCCGGTGGCCGCGGAGATCATCGAGACGTTCCGCGTCTGACGCGCACCCGGCGCAGCCCGGGATATCACCATGGCTCTCATCGCACTGGGCGTCTCCGGCGGCATCGGCGCGTACAAGGCCGTCGAAGTCGCGCGCGGGTTGCAGAAGGCCGGCCACGACGTCGTCGCGGTGATGACGCGTTCGGCGCGGCGCTTCGTCGGCGAGGTGACCTTCGAGGCCATCACGAGACGCCGGGTCGTCACGACGCAGTGGCGGCCGGGGGCGAATGCCGACATCGAACACATCGCGCTGGCCTCGGAGATCGCGCTGCTGATCGTCGCGCCGGCGACCGCCAACATCATCGGGAAAATGGCCGGCGGCATCGCGGACGACTTCCTCTCGGCGCTTTATCTGGCCACTCCCGCGCCCGTGCTGATCGCGCCGGCGATGAACAGCAACATGCTGGCGCACCCCGCCGTGCAGCGGAACCTCGAGATCCTGACGGCGCGCGGCGTCCACGTCGTCCAGCCGGGCGAAGGCTATCTCGCCTGCGGCTGGATCGGGCGGGGACGACTGGCCGACCCCGCCGACGTCGTGGCGGCGGCCGCGCGCGTGCTCGCGGGGACCGGCACGCTTGGCGGCCGGCGGATTCTGGTCACCGCAGGGCCGACCTGCGAGGACATCGATCCCGTCCGGTTCGTCGGGAACCGGTCCAGTGGCCGCATGGGGTACGCCATCGCCGCGGAGGCGGCACGCCGGGGGGCCGCCGTCACGCTGGTGTCCGGCCCGACGTCACTGACGCCGCCGCCGGTGGAGGTCGTGCGGGTGCGGTCGGCCGCCGAGATGCACCGCGCGGTGCACGAGCGGCTGTCCGGCGCCGACGCGCTGATCATGGCGGCCGCCGTCGCCAACTACACGCCGGACGCACCGGCCGCGCAGAAGCTGCCGCACGACACCGCGGAGCTGGTCCTGCGCCTGAAGCCGACGGCCGACATTCTCGCCGACGCCGCCGCCTGGCGCGCGCGCGAGCGCCGGACGGCGCCGCTGCTCGTGGGCTTCGCGGCCGAGACGCACGACGTTCTGCCCCGCGCCCGCGCGAAGCGCGAGAAGAAGGGCATCGACGTCATCGTCGCGAACGACGTCTCGCGGGCGGATGCCGGCTTCGAGGTCGATGCCAACGCCGCCACGATCATCGGTCCGCACGGCGAGGAGACGGTGCCGCTCGCATCGAAGCGCGCGATTGCCGCGACGATCGTGGACCGGCTCGAGTCGTGGCTCTCCAGCCCCGCGCAGACTCCGACACCCGCATGAGCACGCCCAGGGATCTCGCCGCCCACCTGCGCTACTTCAGCGAGCTCGGCGTCACCGGCTACTCGCGCGACCGTGCCTGGCGTCGGCGCCCGGGTGATGCCCCCGCGGCCGTTGCCAACGACCTGCCCGGCGATGCACAGGCAGCAGGCCGGGAGATTCCGGCGGCTGCGGAAGGGCAGAGCGCCGCGGGATCGACGCCGGACACGCCGGCAACCGGTGTCATGCCGGCGGTCGATCTGACGCTGCCGGCGGACGAGCGGCTGCGCCGCATCCGCGACGAGATGGGCGACTGCGTCCGGTGCCGGCTGCATGCGGGGCGCACGAACCTCGTGTTCGGCGTCGGCAGTCCCGAAGCGCCGGTGATGTTCATCGGTGAGGGACCGGGAGCCGAGGAGGACGAACAGGGGGAGCCGTTCGTGGGGCGCGCGGGGCAGCTGCTTACGCAGATCATCAAGGCGATGGGGTACGCGCGCGAGCAGGTGTACATCGCCAACGTCGTGAAGTGCCGCCCTCCCGGCAACCGGAATCCGGAGCCGGACGAAATCGCCGCGTGCTCGCCGTTCCTGCGCGCCCAGATTGCCGCAATCAGGCCGCGGGTGATCGTCGCGCTCGGGAAGTTCGCGGCGCAGACGCTGCTCCGGACCGACACGCCGATTTCACGGCTGCGCGGCCGTTTCCACCAGCTCGACGGCGTCCCGGTGATGCCGACCTTCCACCCGTCGTACCTGCTGCGCAACCAGGCCGCGAAGCGGGAGGTCTGGGAGGACATGAAGCAGGTGATGACGCTCCTGGCGGAGGCGTAGGGCGCCGGTGTTCCGAGCGCCCGTGCCACCTGCTCCGCCATGTACGTCCAGATCGCCGTTCCCGTTCCCAATCTCCCCGCGCTGACCTACGCGTCTCCGCCCGAGCTCGGCATGCCGTCGCGAGGCGCGCGCGTGCTGGTGCCGCTCGGCAGCCGTACGCTGACCGGATGCGTGCTCGGTCCGGCCGACGAGCCTCCGCGCGGCGATGTTCGCGCCCTGCTGGACGTGCTCGATGACACGCCGTTCCTCCCGGATGACGTCATCGATCTCGCCCTGTGGGTGGCCGACTACTACCTCTGCGGGCCCGGCGACGCGATTGCGGCCGCGATGCCTCCCGGGGCGTGGGTGACGAGCGAACGGCGGTTCCGGATCACCGCCGCGGGACGCCTCGCGCGGCCGCGCGATCCGCTGGAGTCGGCGATCCTGGAGCGCATTGCGAAAGGACCTCGCACGGCCAGCGCGCTCTCGAGGCTGGGCCCTGCCTCCCGGATCGGATCGGCGCTCCGGGGGCTCGAGCGCGCGGGACTCGTCGAACGCGTCGAACGGCTGACCGGCCGCGCCGACGCATCGGTCACCGAATTCATCGCGATGCCGACGCCCGCGGGGCAGAGCGCCGCTGCGGGTGGCGCGGAGGGAGCCGTTCCGCTGGGGCGGCGCCAGCGCGCGGCGCTCGAAATGCTGGCGGCCCTGCCGCAAGGCGCGCCCGCCCCGGTGCTCCGTGAGCGCGGCGTCGATCTCGGAACGCTTCGCCGCCTCGCGGCGCGGGGACTGGTCCATCTGCGGGAGGAGCGGCGCGAACGCGATCCGTTCGCGGCAGACGCGCCGGTCGAGTGGTGTCCGGACCGTCCGGTGACAGGGGAGCAGGCGGCGGCACTCGAAGCCCTGGGGGCGCGGCTCGACGCAGGTTCGTACGAGGTCGCGCTGCTGCAGGGCGTGACGGGCAGCGGGAAGACCGAGGTGTACCTGCGGCTCGCGCAGCGGGCGCTCGACGCCGGGCGCCGGGTGCTCGTCCTGGTGCCGGAGATCGCGCTGACGCCCCAGGTCGCCGCGCTCTTCCGCGCGGCGTTCGGATCCCGGGTGGCCGTCCAGCACAGCGGGCTGCCGGACGGCGCGCGCCACGACCAGTGGCACCGCATCCGGCGCGGCGAGGTGGACCTCGTCGTCGGCACACGGTCGGCGGTCTTCGCGCCCGTCTCCGACCTCGGCCTGATCATCGTCGACGAAGAGCACGACGGCTCGTACAAGCAGGACGAGTCGCCGCGGTACAACGGCCGCGACGTCGCGATCGTCCGCGCCAGGAACGCCGGGGCGCTCGTGGTCCTCGGCTCGGCGACGCCGTCCATGGAGAGCCGCACGAACAGCGAGTCCGGGCGCTACGCCCGGGTCGTGCTGACGCGCCGCGTCCTGGACCGTCCGCTCGCCGCGGTGCGCGTCGTGGACATGCGGGAGGAGTACGCCGAGGCGGGGCCGGACGTGATTCTCAGCCGCGAGCTGGCCGAGGCCATCGAAGGGCGGCGCGCGGCGGGGGAGGCGGCGCTGCTGCTGCTCAACCGGCGCGGCATGGCGACCTCGGTCATGTGCCGGCAGTGCGCGCACGTGCTGGAGTGTCCGAACTGCAGCGTCTCGCTGACGGTGCATCGCGCCGCGGGCGGGCACTCGCGCGCGGTGTGCCACTACTGCAACTACTCGATGCGGGTCCCGGCGGCATGCGTGCGATGCGCCGCGCCGTACCTCGAGCAGCTCGGATTCGGCACGGCACGCGTGCTGGAGGAAGTCGAGCGGCTGTTCCCCGGGATCCGCGCGGCGCGCCTGGATCGCGACACGACCCAGCGCCGCGGCACGCTGCAGGCGCTGCTCGATCGCTTCCGGGGGGGCGCGCTCGATCTGATCGTCGGCACCCAGATGCTGGCGAAGGGGCACGACTTCCCGCGCGTGACGCTCGTCGGGGTCGTGTCGGCGGACGTGGGACTCGGCGTCGCCGACTTCCGGGCCGCCGAGCGCACCTTCCAGCTGCTCACCCAGGTCGCCGGGCGGGCCGGACGGGGGGACGCGCCCGGCGAGGCCATCATCCAGACGGTACATCCCGACCACTACAGCATCAGGCTGGCGTGCGGCCAGGACTACGATGCGTTTTACGTCGAGGAGCTGCGCTACCGTCGGGCCATGCACTATCCGCCCGACGTCGGCCTGGTGAACCTGATCGTGCGGGGACCGAGCTACGCCCGCGCGATGCAGGACGCGGCGGATCTCGCCGCGCAGCTCAGACGGCACGGCGGACGGGCCTTCGCGATGCTGGGACCCGCGCCGGCGCCGCTCGCCCGCCTGCGCGGTGAGTACCGCGCGCAGATTTTCCTCAAGACGCGCCAGCGCACGGCGACGCGCGAGGCGCTCCGGACCGCGCTTGCGGCAGCGGCCCCGGAGCTCCGGCGCCGGATCACCGTGGACGTCGATCCGGTCGGTCTCCTGTAACTCCCCGCGGCGGGACGCCGCGTCTCAGTTCCCGGGCTGCGGCGAGACGAGATCGGCCAGCTCGATTGGCGCCGGCGTGAAGCAGACGACGAAGATCACCGCGGCCAGGATGGCGAGGGCGGTCCGTGTCGGATCGAGCGGCACGTCCTCGTCGAGCACGCGCGGATGCCGCGCGCCGGCGAGCCACAGCATCACGATGATCATCAGGGTCCACACCAGCCAGCTCAGCGAGATGGTCGTCAGGACGAGAGCGACGCCCAGCGTCGCATAGGTGATCAGCGTCGAGCGCTGCCCGAACACCGCGTACGAAATGTGACCACCGTCGAGCTGTGCGATGGGGAAGAGATTGAGGGCGGTGGCGAGCAGCCCGAACCAGGCGGCAAACGCCATCGGGTGCATATTGAGGACGAGGCCGTCCGGCGGCGTGCCCCAGACGAGCCACGTCGCCCACTGGAACAGCAGCGGCTCGCCGAGCGTGAGCACGCCTTCGAGCTGCGTGGGCGCCGGAACGAGCCGCGAGAGCGCGATGCCGCCGAAGAGCGCCGGCACCGCGACGACGAAGCCGGCGATCGGACCGGCGATGCCGATGTCGAAGAGCGCGCGCTTGGCGAGGATCGGCTCGCGAATCCGGATCACCGCGCCGAAGGTGCCCGTGAGCACGCCGTAGATCGGGATGAAGAACGGCAGCGTCGCGTCAATCCGGTAGTACCGGCAGGCCAGGTAGTGCCCCATCTCGTGCGACCCGAGAATGGCGAGAATCGTCGCGCTGTACCAGACGCCGTGCGGCAGGAGCTCGCGGAAGTCGGCCCGGAAGCCCCGGTTGAAGTCGCTGAGGAAGCCGGCGTAGTGGTCGACACCCGTCAGCCACGTCGTGACGAGCGTCAGGAGGAACAGCGTGACGTGGAGCCACACCCGGGTCGGCCGCCGCGGCCGGTCCAGGAGCTGCGGCGGCGGGCGTTCGGGCCAGCCTGCGGACCGGGACTCGTCCTCGAAAGGGCGAAAGGGCAGTGAAGAAGGTACGTTGGAACTCACGGGCGCCGGCGCGCAGCCAATCGCGAAAGGGGCGGCGTCGCCGCCGCCCGCGTCCGGCTAGCTGATGTTCTGGAGTTCCTTGCCTGGCTTGAACCGGATGGTGCGGCCAGGGGGAATCCGGACTTCCTTTCCGGTCCGCGGATTCCGGCCGATCCCGCGCTTCCGCGGCTTCACCTGGAAGACGCCGAAGCCGCGCAGCTCAATCCGCTCGCCGCGCTGCATGGACACCCGCATCGCATCGAACACGGCGTCCACCGCCAGCTCGGCCTTGACCTTGGTGATATCGGCGACCCTCGAGACCTCGTTGACGATGTCGAGCTTGATCATGCGCTAATCTCAGGTTCGGTTAAGTAGCATAAAGATAAAGACTTAGAGTGTCAACACCCAGCCGGGTGGGCCACGTCCGCCACACACCGGGGCTGCGATTCCGTGGCGGGCCCCGATTCGGCCGCCAGAAGGTCTGCAATCAGACTCCGCTACAATCCCGCCGTGGCCCGTCGTCTGCCGCTCGTCGTGCTGGTCGGCCGACCAAATGTCGGCAAGTCCACTCTTTTCAACAGGATCACCGGAACCCGGCGCGCCATTGTCACCGACGTGCCCGGAACCACGCGCGACCTGATCGAGGCGACCGCGGGCTGGCAGGGCGTCGACTTCTCGCTGCTCGATACCGGCGGCATGTTCGGCGCGACCGAGGACCCGCTGCACCAGCTGGTCGCCGAGAAGGGGCAGGAGGCCATCGCCGGGGCGGACGTGCTCGTACTCGTGCTGGACGGCCAGCAGGGTCTGGTCGCCGGCGACCGGGACATCGTCGGCCGGCTGCGGACGACCGGCAAGCCGATCCTCGCGGCCGTCAACAAGATCGACGCGAAGAAGGCCCGCGAGGCCGTCGCCCAGTTCTACGAGCTCGGGCTCGATCCGGTGTTCGAGATCTCGGGAGAGCACGGCCTCGGCGTCGACGAGCTGCTCGACGAGATTGTCGCGCGGCTGCGGCGTGCGCCCGCGGCGGCGGGCCACGAGCGCGAGGAGCGCGAAACCGCGATCGCCGTCGTCGGACGGCCGAACGCGGGGAAGTCGTCGCTGGTGAACCGGCTGCTCCGCGAGGAGCGGATGCTCGTGAGCGACGTGCCGGGCACGACCCGCGACGCGGTGGATGCGGTCGTTCGCTGGCACAGGCGCGACTTCCGGATCGTGGACACGGCCGGCATGCGGCGGCCGGGCAAGGTCGGGCGGGCGGGGCCGCTCGAGTCGCTGAGCGTCCTGGTCGCGCGGCGCGCCGTCGAGCGGGCCGACGTGGTGATTCTCGTCATCGACAGCGCGGTCGGCGCCACCGATCAGGATGCGGCGATCGCCGGCGAGGCCGATCGGCTCGGCTGCGGCATCATCATCGCCGCGAACAAGTGGGACCTGATGAAGGACCGCGGCCCCGGCTTCTCGCGCGAGTTCGACGCGCAGCTCCGGCAGAAGCTGAAGTTCCTCGACTACGCGCCGGTCCTGCACCTGTCGGCGTCGACGGGGGAGCGGCTGCCGAAGCTGCTGGAGTGGGTCGACCGGGTGGCGGCCGCGCGGCTGAAGCGCGTGCCGACCGCCGAGGTCAACCGCTTCGTCCAGGCGGTCACCGCCGTGCATCCGCCGGCGAGTCCCGGGCGGCGCCAGGTGCGGATCCTCTACGCGGCGCAGACCGGGGTCGCGCCACCGACGTTCGTGTTCTTCACGAACGTCGCGACCTCCTTCCACTTCTCGTACGAGCGCTTCCTCGTGAACCAGATTCGCGACGCGTTCGGATTCGTCGGCACCCCGATTCGCATCCAGGTGCGGCGGCGCGCCCGCTGAGAGGCCGCGGCGCGGAATGGTATACTTCGGGTCGGCTCTGACGGCCGCGATCATTCTTTGTGCCGATGCCCCAGGCTGCGGAATCGCCCCGACGCACGTGGCTGAAGGCCTCCGATGTCTGCGACCGCGCCCAGGTCCAGCCGTATGTGCTGCGCACCTGGGAGATGGAGTTTCCGGACCTCGGAGTCGCCCGCACGCCCGGAGGTCCGCGTCTCTATCGACAGACCGACCTCGACCGCGTACTGCGGATCAAGCAGCTCGTGTTCGGCGAGGGCTTGACGCTGGCGGGGGCGCGGAGGAAGCTGGAGGAAGAGCGCCAGCCCAGCGATGAGCTGCCGTTCGACGATGGCCCGGCGCCTGCTGGTATCGCGCCGGAGGCGCGGGAACGCCTCGAGGCCGTACGTTCGGGGCTGCGTGAGCTGCTGGGGCTGCTGAGCGCTCCGCTGGAGCGGCGGGCAGCGAAGGCCGCCGACACGGCGCCGCCCGCGGCGGGTTCGGGCGCGCCGCGGCGGACGTCGAAGCGCCGCCGGACATCGTAGGTTTCGGAAGTCGGGACGTAGCGCAGTCTGGTAGCGCACCTGAATGGGGTTCAGGGGGTCGCTGGTTCGAATCCAGTCGTCCCGACCATCTTCCTGCCGGCCTGAGGCCGGCTCCCTCATCGAAAATCCGTCAGTGCGGCGCCGGGAGCGCCGTGTTGCTCACGAACGCGATCCGTGTGCCGTCGGGTGACCACGACGGCACGTTGATCGTGCCCTGCCCGCCGTAGACGTACGCGATGACCTTCGCGCCGCTCCCGTCCAGTGCCATGTGTCGCAGGTAGACGTGCCGGTAGAACGGGTGATCAGCCGGCTCGACGTCCTGCCCGTACGACAGCACCACCATCGACCGCCCATCCGGAGCGATGTGCGGGAACCAGTTGTTGAACGCGTCGTCCGTGATCTGCTGCTGCGCGCTGCCGTCGGGGCGCATCCGCCAGATCTGCATCCGTCCCGTCCGCATCGAGTTGAAGTAAATCCACGCGCCGTCCGGCGTGTACTCGGACCCGTCGTCCACGCCGGGCGCCGTCGTCAGCCGCACCTCCTCGCCTCCCTCGACGGGAATGCGATAGATGTCGAGCTCGCCGTCGCGCTGTCCCGTGTAGATGAGGAAACGTTTGTCCGGGGACCAGCCGTGGAGATAGGAAGGGGACCGCGCGGTGACGCGCGTCGGCACACCGCCCGTAACCGGCACCGTGTAGATCACCGAGCGCCCCTCGTCGTCTGCGCTGTGATGGCTGATGCCGAGCATCGTCCCGTCGAACGAGAGCACGTGGTCGTTGTTGTGGCGCGTTGCGAACCCGGTGTCGATCGGCGTGGAGGTCCGCGTGGCGAGATCGAACCGGAACAGTCCTCCCTGACGGTTGTAGATCAGCGCCCGCCCGTCGGTGGTCCAGTTCGGCGCCTGGAGCGAGTCGGTCGTGGTGTGCACGACCGTCCGTGCGCCGTCGGCCACCGCCATCACTTCGAGGTTGCTGCCGATGTAGTCCCGATACGGGCGCCAGCCGGACGGCGGCGGCACCACGATCCGGACGTTCGAGAAGATGGCTGTCTCGGACACGTCGGGATTGTGCGAGCAGGCGAACAGTCCGACGTGCACGGCGTCGCCGAGATTGACGTCGGTGAGCTCGGTCGTCGTGAACGGCTCGCCGAACCGCGCAACGGACATGCGATACGTGCCGCCTCGGCGTTCGAGCTGGACGACGTCGGGAGCCCTGACGGCGGATTCGATCTGCCCGGTTTCCGCGCCCGCGGTGCGGCGGTACTGGAGTGACGCCAACCCGTCGCCGTGAATGGCGGCGTCCACGTATGCGGAATCGGCATCGAGCGAGGGGCGGATCATCCAGCCGATCTTCCGATGCGGATCGACGCCGGCGCCGACGAACGAGACGTGCGCGCGAACGATGAAGTCGCCGGTCATGCGGCGGGACACGAACCGGAACTCGTCGCGCGTGCCCCACATGTTCGCGCCGCCGCCGGAGATCGTGTAGCGCTGCGTCGCCGGATCGTAGCTGGCCGCCCCTGCACGAGCGGGCTCGCCGATGTCGAGCGACTGCTCGAAGTAGCCGATCGTCGCGGTGCCGGCTGCCGGAATCGTGGTGACGGCAAACAGTGAGAGGAGGGCGCCGAGAGCCGCCCGCCTCATCGGTCACCTCCGGTCCGCGATGTCCCGCCTGGCGATCGCCAGTTGACGACGTGATACGTGGCCGGCGTGGAGCCCGTGTTGCGCACCGTGTGCGGAACGTTCGAGGCAAAGAAGATCAGCGACCCCGTCGAGACCGGTGTCCACGCGCCGTTGACCCACGCCTCGACGCGGCCGTCCTTGACGATGATGATCTCTTCGTTGGGGTGCGTGTGGGGCGGGTGGGGGGACTTGCCGGGATTGAGCGTGGTGACGTGGTATTCGAGCTCGTCGAGCGTGGCCGTGGGCGCCCGGAACACCCGGCGCACGGCGCCCTGGCTGGTGGGACTGGGCGTCGACGCCTCCCAGAGGAACACCGCCGACTTCATCAGCAGCCCGTCCGATTGGGCTGCAGGCAATCCGGCCGCTCCCGCGACCACGACGAGCGCCAGCCCCACCGCGCGCGTTGCACGCATGTTTCCTCCTGCCGGGACGCCTGACGAACAGGTGTGTTGCGCGCGGACTATAGCAGATCGCCGGAAGTGGCTCGCGGGCGGCGTGCGTGCGAACCCGGGACCGTCAGGGAGGACCCGGCCCGGGGTACCGGTGTGAGGTCGGCGGCGGCTCAGCGCACGCCGCCCATCAACCCCCGGATGGGCTTGATCAACGCGAACAGCACGGCCGCGGCGATCAGCGAGATCGCGGCGACGGTGCCGAACAGCTCCGAGAGCGGCATCGTCGCGAAGAACCCGGCGGCCCACCCGGCGAGCTTGTTGCCGGCGGCGTTCGAGAGGAACCAGACGCCCATCATCATGCCGACGAAGCGGACGGGCGAGATCTTGGTCACGACGCTCAGGCCGACAGGGCTGAGACAGAGCTCGCCGAGCTCGGTGATGAAATAGGCACCGATCAGCCACCAGGGGCTGATGCGGACTCCCTCGGCGCTCTGCGCGAGCGCGCCGGCCGGCACGAGCAGCAGGAAGGCGAGGCCGGCGAAGAGCAGGCCGAGGGCGAATTTCGCGGGGCTCGACGGCTCGCGCGGACCGAGCTTCACCCAGAGCCAGGCGAACATCGGCGCCAGGATGATCACGAAGATCGGCTGCACCGACTGGAACCAGGACGAGGGGAATTCGAAGCCGAACAGCTCGAGACGCGTGTAGCGGTCCGCGAAGAGGTTGAGCGTCGATCCGGCCTGCTCGTACGCGCCCCAGAACAGCGACGCGAACGCGAAGAAGATCACGACCGCCAGGATCCGCTTCCACTCCGAGGTCTCGCGCGCCGCGCCGGCTGCGGGAACGGCGGACGCCGGGGTGCGCGCCGGACGCGCGCTGATCCGCGCGATCGCGGCGGCCAGGTGGCGCCGGCCCAGCGTGTACTGCGCGAGCCCCAGGGCCATGCCGACGCCGGCCGCCGAGAAGCCGACGTGCCAGTCGACGCGCTGCGCCAGATAGCCCGCCACCAGGGGACCCAGCAGCGCGCCGAGGTTGATCCCCATGTAGAAAATCGAGAAGCCGGCGTCCCGCCGCGGGTCCCCCTCGCGGTAGAGCGCGCCCACCATGGTGCTGACGTTCGGTTTCAGCAGACCGGTTCCGACCACGATCAGCACCAGGCCGGCGTAGAAGAACCCGATCGACTCGAACGCGAGCGTGAAATGTCCCAGCGCGATGACGATGCCGCCGATCAGGACGGCGTAGTACGCGCCGAGATACCGGTCCGCGAGGATCCCGCCGAGGATGGCGGCTCCCCAGGCGCTGCCGGTGTACGTGCCGTAAATCGAGGCGGCGTCCGCGACGGTGAGGCCCAGCCCGCCGGTCATCGCCGGCGCCGTCATGTAGAGGATGAGGAACGCGCGCATGCCGTAATAGCTGAAGCGCTCCCACATCTCCGTCATGAACAGCGTGGCGAGACCGCGGGGATGGCCCGCCCACTGCTGTTCGGCGGCTGCGGCTGACGAGTCGGACGCCAGAGGTGAAGCCATTTTCAATTTCTATCACGGACGAGGTGGCGCGCCGGGGCTGCGTGAGATGACCGGCTGAGGTAGCATAAGTCCCGGAGCTGCCGATGGCTGATGTGATCCGGTTTCCCCGTTCCGCACCGATCAGGCCTGCCGGCCAGCCCGACTGGCAGCGCTTTCCCCGCTACGACGAGGTGGGCGCTCACATCGACGCGCAGGCTGGCAAGCTCGTCGACGTGACGGCCTCGATGGCCGCGTACCAGGAGCTGTACGCCCGCGTGGAACAGCGGTTGCGACCCGAGGACCGGCCGCTGCTGCGCGAGCTGTTCGAGGCGATCAGCCGGCACCACGAGCGCTACGAGCATGCCGCCTATCTCGTCGGGCTGCGCGCCGGCGCCGGCCGGTTGAGCGGCCTGCCGGCGCTCACCGACGACCGCTCCGGCGACAACGAGCCGGAAGGGGCCTGACGGGCGATCAGTCCGGGCCGGGATCGACCGGCCGCCATCCCTGCTCGAGCAGTTCGCGGCGAACCTCCTCGGCCCGCGCCAGCATCGCGTCGAGCGTGTCGTAGTTCTCGCCCCGGTCGAGCTCGTCGTTCACCAGGAACACGAGCGTGCTCACCGGGGAGCCGGGGATGACCGTGGCCCGGGCCTGGTCGCGGCCGCGCTGCAGCCGCCAGAGCACCGCCGGTTCCGAGAAGCTCTCCACCTGGGGTTCCCGCATCGCCGCCTGCCCGCGAACAACCTCGTCGCCCGGCGGACAATTCTGTAATCGACAGGCCTCGGCCGTGCCGTGCCGGACCGCCCGCCCGGCCCGAAATCCGCGCCGGGCCAGACAAAACGTCACCGACAGGCCAGATTGTCAGTCTACCCGCGGAGCGCCGGCCCGCTTCCCATCCAGGGCCGTAATCGGACAAAATCCATGACACCAGCGATTTGGCCAGAACTGTAAGCCCGGCCGACGAAAGCGTCAGTCCGGGCATCGTCCTTGCGTTTCCGGGGAGCGTTCGACTGACGGAATCGCCGGCGCGATTACGGATTCGCTGAGGAGACGCAGGATGCAGGCAACGATCGCGGCACCCCATCTGACGCTCGGACGCGCTGACGTCCTCACGATCGACGTCCGCCTGTGGGTCCGGCGCGGGATTCGGGTGCTGTTCCTCGCCGCGGGCGTTGCGGCGACGGCATGGATCATGGGGCAGTACGGGACGTTCCTGGTCTACGGCCTGCCGGCTCCGCTCCTGCGCCGTGTCGTGTCGGGGAGCCCCGCGACCGCGCAGGTCTGACGGCCCGGGTCAGCCGCACGCGCCCGCCGGAGATTCCAGGTGAGCGCTACCGAAACTTCCGTTGCTCCGGCGTCTTCGCCATCCGGACTGTTCGGCAACTTCGTCATCGTCCTGTTCCTGATCGCGCAGGTGCTCGACGGCGCGTTCACCTACCTCGGGATCTCGTCATTCGGTCTGTCGGAAGGCAACCCGCTCATCGCACACTACATCCGCGAGCATGGCCTCGGCATCAGCCTGACGGCCGCGAAAATCGTCGCGGTCGCCTGCGCGATGGCCCTGCACCTGCTCGGCCTCCATCGCACGCTTGGCCTGCTGACGCTGTTGTACCTGTCCTTCGCCGTCCTGCCCTGGTCGTATCTGATCTTCATCGTTCACTGGTAGTCGCCCGCGACCGCTGGTCCCCTGGCCCCTGGCCCCTGATCCCTGGCCCCTTCACCTTCCAGTCGCGAGCGCCTTCTAGATGGGCAGCACCAGCTCCGCGCGGCAGCCCGGGGCGGGGGAGCGGTTGACGAGCGTCACGGCGCCGCCGTGCGCCTCGGCGATCTGCCGGCACAGGACGAGGCCGATGCCGGATCCTCCCGGCTTGGTCGTGAAGAACGGCACGAAGAGGTTCGCCGGATTCGAGACACCCGGTCCTTCGTCGTCGACGAGCACGCGCACCTGGCCGTCGGCGGCCGTCCAGCTCACGGCGACGCCCCCGCCTGTCGTCAGGGCGGCGTCGACGGCGTTGCGAATCAGGTTGATCAGGAGCTGTTCGAGCTGATCCGGGTCGGCGTCGACCGTCACCGCCGGTCCGTCCTCGACATGGACGCGCAGCCTCCGCTCGATGCCGGCGACGCGCGCGACGAGGTCGTGCAGCGCGACGGACCGCAGCTTCGGGGCGGGCAGGCGCGCCAGCTGCGCATACGCGGCCGTGAAGCGGCCGAGCGCGTCGGCGCGGCCGCTGATGACCTGCAGACCGCCCTGCACGTCGGCCTCCCAGTCGGCCGGCTTCGGATCCCGGCCGAGCAGCCGCTCCAGGCTGTGCGCGATCGACTTGATGGGCGCCAGCGAGTTGTTGATCTCGTGGCCGATGACCCGGATCAGCCGCTGCCAGGCCTGGCGCTCCTCGTCGCGCAGCGCGCGGCTGACATCCGTCAGCACGAGCAGCTCCATGCGCACGCCGCCCTGGCGGAAGTGTCCGGTGCGCACCTCCCACCGGCCGGTGCCGCCGGGGAATGTCAGGCTGACGCTCGTCTGGAGCTCGCCGGTCAGGCACGCCGCCAGCCCCAGTTCACCGGCGGATCGCCCGAGGAGCCGCTCGACGGGGCGGGCCAGGAGGCGCTCGCCGGCCCGGTTCACGAGACGGAGGCGGCGCTCCGGGTCGAAGGCGAACACGGCGACGGGAATCTCCTCCATGACGGCCCGCAGGAGCGTCGTCGCTTCGAGGGCGCCCAGTCGCTGTTCGCGCAGCGTATCGGCGAGCGCGTTCATCTCGATGAGCACTTCGCCCAGCGGGTCGTCCCGGCGCTGTCCGCGCGCCCGGATCGAGAAGTCCTCCTCGCGCAGGGCGGCCAGCAGGTTCGACAGGGTCTGCAGCGGATAGACGACGCGTTCGCGCAACACGAAGGAGACGCCCCACCAGAGCGCGACGATGAACAGCGTGAGCGTCCAGCGCACCTTGCCGCTGAAGTCGCCGCCCCAGAGCAGGGCGAGCGCGATGACGGTCCCGGGCAGACCCGAGGTGAGCGCGAGCAGCAGAACGCGGCGGTCGTGGGTGAGCCAGCGATTCAGGCGAGCGCGGAGCGGAGACATCGCATCGCGGCCGGCAGGGGGCCGGGACACAGCGTGCGCCGCCGGGTGGGAGTCCGTCAAATCGACGGCTGTCCGGAGCGGCGGGGTCAGAGCCCGTGCCGCTGGAGGCGGCGGTAGAGCGCGCTGCGGCTCAGGCCCAGCGCGCGCGCCGCGTGGCTCACGTTGCCGCCATAGCGGGCCAGCGCCTTGCGGATCAGGAACCCCTCGACCTCCTCGAGGCTCATGTCCTCGATGCGCGGCGCGGCGTCCCGGGAGCTCCGGAGGCCGAGGTCGCGCGGCTGAATCTGCGCCCCCTGCGCCATCAGGACCGCGCGCTCGACGGCGTGATCGAGCTCGCGGACGTTGCCCGGCCACGGATGGTCGAGCAGCAACTGCATGGCCGCGGCATCGAAGCCGTCGATGGCCTTGCGATAGCGGCGGACGTGCTGCGTCAGGAAGTGCCGCGCCAGCAGCGGGATGTCCTCGCGGCGATCCCGCAGCGGCGGCAGCGCGATCTCGATCGTGTTGAGGCGGAAGAGCAGGTCCTGCCGGAAGCGGCCGGCGGCCACGTCCGCCTGCAGGTCGGCGTTGGTCGCCGAGATGATCCGCACGTTCGCGCGGCGGGTCCGCGACGACCCGACGCGCTCGAACTCGCCGGTCTCGAGCACGCGCAGGAGCTTGGCCTGCAGGTTGGGGGAGAGGTTCGCGATCTCGTCGAGGAAGAGCGTGCCTCCTTCCGCCAGCTCGAACCGGCCCACGCGATCCGTCTTGGCGTCGGTGAACGCGCCCTTGACGTGCCCGAACAGCTCGCTCTCGAAGAGCCCTTCGGACAGCCCGCCGACGTTGACGGTCACCAGCGGACGGTTCGCCCGTGCCGAGACGGCGTGCAGCGCCTGCGCGACGGTCCCCTTGCCGGTCCCGTTGTCGCCGGTGACGAGCACGTTGGCGTCCGACGGCCCGACCCGCTCGATCAGCTCGAGCACCGGCCGCATGGCGGCCGACTCGGCGATCAGATTGGTGCGCGCCGCGCCCTGGTCCCGCAGCGCGCGGTTCTCGGCCTCGAGCCGCTGGCTGCGCCGCAGGGCCCGCGCCAGTTCCACCTGCGTGCGCACGACGGCGAGGACGCGCTCGTTGTCCCAGGGCTTCTGGATGAAGTCGCGCGCGCCGCGGCGCATGGCTTCGACCGCCAGGTCCACCGTGCCCCAGGCCGTCATCACGACGACGGGCATGCTGGCGTCGATGACCTGGAGCCGCGAGAGCAGCGAGAGACCTTCCTCACCGGACGTCGTGTCCCGCGTGTAGTTCAAATCGATGATGGCGGCGTCGAAGTCGCGCGCCTCCACCGCGGCGAGCACGGCGACCGGCGAGGCCGCCGTTTCGATGTCGCAGCCTTCCGCCTTCAGCAGCAGCCGCAGTGCCTGCAGCACGTCCGGCTGGTCGTCGGCGATCAGGATGCGGGCGCGCGCGAGCACATCGGGCGCAGCCGGCGCCCGCGGCGGAGCGGACGCGGAATCGGCGCTCATCAGTCGTTCACCAGCCAGCCGTCGCGCAGCCGGACGACCCGGCTGCCGTAGGAGGCGTTCGTCTCGGAGTGCGTGACCTGGATGATCGTCGTGCCGTCCTGGTTCAGGCGCTGGAACAGCTCCATGATCTCGCGCCCCTGCTCGGAGTGCAGGTTGCCGGTCGGTTCGTCCGCCAGGATGAGCGTCGGCCTGGCGATGAGCGCGCGGGCCACGGCGACCAGCTGCTGCTGCCCCCCGGACAGCTGCGACGGGTAGAGATCCTTCTTCCCGACGATCTGGAACCGGTCGAGCATGTCGCACACCATGCTGTCCCGCTCCTTCTTCCGCACGTCGCGGTAGGAGAGCGGCATTTCGAGGTTCTCGTAGACGGTCAGGTGATCGAGCAGGTGATAGGCCTGGAACACGAATCCGACGTGCCGCTTCTGCAGCTCGCCCCGGTCACGCTTGCCGAGCGCGTGCACCGGCTGGCCGTGCAGGAAGTACTCGCCGCTCCAGGCGCCGTCGTGCATGCCGAGGATGTGGAGCAGCGTCGACTTGCCGGCGCCGGAGGGCCCCATGATCGACACGAACTCGCCCTGCGCGAAATCGAGCGAGATCCGCCGGAGCACCCAGGTGCGCTGCAGACCGTGCTGATAGGACTTCTCGACGTTGTGGAGGCTGATGATCGGGTTCATCGTGCGGCATGGCCCTCGCGCCCGCCGCGGCGCGGCGGACGCGAACGCCTCAATGGTACAGGATGGCAGAGGCAGGCCGGGAGGAGCCGGTGACGGGTCGCGTGGCTCCCCGGTTCGCCTGCAGGCGCCGGCGGCTCAGACGACGCCTTCGATCACGTTCTCTTCGACGATCCGGCCGTCGAACAGATGGATGCTGCGATCGGCATGGCGGGCGTAGCGGGGATCGTGCGTGACCATCGCGATCGTCGCGCCGCCCCGATGCAGCTCCTGCAGCAGCCCCATCACCGCCTCGCCGTTCTTCGAATCGAGGTTCCCGGTCGGCTCGTCCGCGAGCAGGATGGACGGATTGCCCGCTACCGCGCGGGCCACCGCGACGCGCTGCTGCTGGCCGCCCGAGAGCTGGCTGGGCAGGTGCCGCGCGCGGTGCGCCATCCCGACCTTCTCGAGCGCTTCCTCCACGCGCTGGCGCCGCTCCGCCGGGCGCATGCCGCGGTAGGTCAGCGGCAGCTCGACGTTCTCGTAGACGGTGAGATCGCCGATCAGGTTGAAGCTCTGGAAGATGAAGCCGATCTCCCGGTTCCGCGTCCGGGCGCGTTCCGAGGCCGTCAGGTTCGCCACGGCCCGCCCGTTCAGCATGTAGGCGCCCTCGGTCGGCGTGTCGAGCAGCCCGAGGATCGACAGCAGCGTGGACTTGCCGCAACCCGAGGGGCCGGCGATGGCGATGTACTCGCCGTGGCGGATCTCGAGATGGATGCCGGAGAGCGCGTGGGTCTCGACCTCGTCGGTGTAGAAGACCTTCGTGACGCCCTCGAGCCGGATCAGCACGTCTGACGGGGTGCTCATGAACGCTCCTCGTGACTGGAAACTACCGCAGACGGACGCGATCGCGCCCGTCCCAGGCCGACATGTCCGACAGAATCACACAATCCCCCTCGGCGAGACCGGACAGAATCTCGACGTGGTTCACCGACATGCGTCCGAGCTGCACGGTCACGCGCTCGGCCTCGTCGGGCAGCTCGCACGTGCCGGCGGTGATCTTGAACAGGCTGATGGTGCCGTGCTCCTGGCCGAACGCGGGCCGGCCCAGATGGAGCACGTCGGTCAGCCGCTCGAGCTCGATCGTGCCGTCGACGCTCAGGTCGGGACGGGCCCCGCGCGGGAGCGGGCCCTCGAACTTGACGTCGACCAGCACGGTGCCGTTCTGCGCCGCCGGGTCGATGCGCGACACGCGCCCCTCGACGACGCCGTTGCGCGTGTCGACGATCGCCAGCTGGCCGATCTCGATGTCCCTGGCCTGCGTCTCCGGAATGCGCAGCTCCGCCTTCAGCCGCCCGGGCACCGCCACGCGGCACAGATTCGCGCCGGCGGCCACGCGCTCGCCCACCTGCACCGGCACGACCTGGAGCACGCCCTCGATGCCCGCACGCACGCGCAGCGCCTCCGCCTGCGAGCGGCGCAGCTCGTAGAGGGCGCGCCGCTGGGCGACGCGCGCGTCCTCCGCGGCAAGCTGCGCCTCCGCCGAGCCGGCGCGGATCGCGAGCCGCTCCTGCTCGATGCGGTGCCGGTTGGCCAGCTCCTCGGCCTCGACGCGCGAGATGCGCGTGGTCACCGCCGACTGGAGCCCCTCGGCGAGCAGCTGCTCGTTGGCCTCGGCCGTGATCTTCGCCTGGTGATAGAGCGCCTGGATGTTGGCTGCCTGCGACTGCTGTTCGAGCAGCTCGTTCTTCAGCCGCACGCGGAGGCTCGCGAGATCGGCTTCCGCCGCTTTCAGGGCCAGCTCGGCATCGAGCAGCTCCTGCTGCACGCGGTTGTCGCTGAGCTCGAGGATCACGGTGTCCGCCTTCACCACCGCGCCGGGCAGCGTGACGATGCGCTCGACCGTGGCCTCGGTCTCGGCCGTGATCCAGCGGATGTCCTCGGGCACGAGCGTGCCGGGGCCGCGGACCTGGCGGAGCATCGGGCCGCGCTTGACCGCCTCCCGCCACGTCGTGCCGCGCTCGACGGTCGGCGCGGCCGGCTTCAGCTGCGCGAGCCCGACGGTGACGAGGACCGCCGCCACGAGGGCAAGCACGCTGAAGAGCACGCGCCGCATCTTCTTGCGGCGGGCGATGGCTGGTGAGCGTTGGATATCCATGCTTTCGATCGACTCAGACTCGAGGAACCCGGAGCACCGGCCGCCGGGCCTGTCCCGCAGCGGAATACCTCAAGGTCCGTGCCACACGAGAGTGAAGACGTAAGTCGCGACGGGGAAGTTGCTTACGCCCGCCGGCGGCTCCGGATTTGGCGTGCGCCTGTCTGACGGTGGGATCGCACGTCCCATTTCCGGACAGCCCCGCCCGCCTCACGGCGTCCATGGCACGCCCGCGTTCACGCCGTGAGCGGCTCGAACCGCGCGGTGAAGTGCCGCAGCACCCGGGGGCCCTCGACGAGCCGGTAACCGCGCAGGTCGTGGCGCCGCCCGGCGACCGCCGCGACGACTTCGGCGACGTAGTCGATGTGGGACTGCGTGTAGACGCGCCGGGGCAGCGCCAGGCGGACCAGATCCATCGAGGCCGGCGCCTCGGTCCCGTCGGGCCGCAGCCCGAACATCACCGTGCCGATCTCGACGCCCCGCACCCCGCCGGTCAGATAGAGCGCATTGACGAGCGCGATGCCCGGATACGCAAGCGGCGGGATGTGCGGCAGCAGCGCGCGCGCATCGACGTAGATGGCATGCCCGCCGGCCGGCTGGAGAATCGGCACGCCGGACGCCAGGAGCTTGTCCGCCAGATATTCCGCGGACCGGATGCGGTACCGCAGGTAGGGAATCTCCACCACCTCCTGCAGGCCGCGCGCGATCGCCTCCAGATCATATCCCGCCAGGCCGCCGTAGGTCGGAAAGCCCTCCGTCAGGATCAGCAGCGTCCGGGCCTTCTCGAACCACGCGTCGTCGTTCAGGGCCAGGAAGCCGCCGATGTTGGCCAGGCCGTCCTTCTTCGCCGACATCGTGCACCCGTCGGCGAGCCCGAACAGCTCCTGCGCGATCGCCTTCGGCGTCTTCGACGCGTACCCCGGCTCGCGCTGCCGGATGAACCAGGCGTTCTCGGCGAAACGGCAGGCGTCCAGGAACAGCGGCTTGCCGTACCGGTCGCAGAGCGTGCGCACGCCGCGGAGGTTCTCGAGCGAAACCGGCTGGCCCCCGCCGGAGTTGTTGGTGACGGTGACCATCACCAGCGGCACCCGGTCCCCCTCCTCGGCCAGCGTGCGCTCGAGCGCGGCCAGGTCCATGTTCCCCTTGAAGGGATGGACGAGGCCGGGGACGCGTCCTTCCGGAATCACGAGGTCGCGCGCCTCGGCGCCTTCGACTTCGACGTTCGCGCGCGTCGTGTCGAAGTGGTTGTTGTTCGGGACGATGTCGCCGGGGCGGAGAATCGAGTGGAACAGGATGCGCTCGGCGGCGCGTCCCTGGTGCGTCGGGATGACGTGCCGGAACCCGGTCAGGTCGCGGACGACCTCCTGGAACCGGTAGAACGAGGGACTGCCGGCATACGACTCGTCCCCCTGCATCAGCGCGCCCCACTGGGCCGCCGACATCGCGCCGGTCCCCGAGTCCGTCAGCAGGTCGACGAGCACGTCGTCGGCGTGCAGCAGGAACACGTTCCAGCCGGCCGCTTCCAGCGCGCGGCGCCGCTCCGCTTCGTCGGTGAACCGCAGCGCCTCCACCGACTTGATCCGGAACGGCTCGATGATGGTCCTGAACGGCATGGCGCTGTGGGGGCGGGCGGACGATCGTTCAGAACTTTCCGAGCTCTCCGCGCCGCAGCTTGCGGTACATGTCCAGCGCGTCCTGGACGATCCGGAACGCGTCGGCGGGGCCCATGAAGTCCTCGACCACCACCTGCTTGTGCTCGAGCACCTTGTAATCCTCGAAGAACCGCCGGATCTCGCGCAGGATGTAGCCGGGCAGCTGCCCGTGGTCGGTGTAGTCGGCGAAGGCCGGGTCCCGCGTGTTGACCGCGATGATCTTGTCGTCGAGCCCCTTCTCGTCGCGCATCCGCATCACGCCGATGGCACGCGCGTCCATCATCGTGAGCGGCGTCACGGGCTCCTGGCCGAGCACGAGGACATCGAGCGGGTCGCCGTCTTCGCAGAACGTGCGTGGGATGAATCCGTAGTTGGCGGGATAGTGCACCGCGCTGTACAGTACGCGGTCGAGTCGCAGCAACCCCGTCTCCTTGTCCAGCTCGTATTTGTTCTTGCTCCCCATCGGGACTTCGATGACCACCGGGAACGCCGTCGCGATCAGGTGGTCGTCCACATAGATGTCATGCCACGCGTGCATTCCCACATTCTAGTCGCTTCGCGCCGGGCCGCCGGCCTGGCGTGCGCGCTCGCGATGGTTGCCGCCGCCCCGGCGCACGCGCAGCCCGCGACCCGCGGCGCCACGCTCGCGCCGGACCTCCGCACCTCGAGCCAGCAGCTCCAGGCCCTCGCCGAGCGGGTCGGCCGGTCGGTCGTCGAGATCATCACCCTCGGCTACGCGAGCAGCGATCTGGTGGATGCCGAGCGGGGCCTGCTCGTCGCCCCCTCGCGCGGGTCGGGATCCGGCGTGATCGTCGATCCGGGCGGCTACATCGTCACGAATGCGCACGTCGTGCAGGGAGCGCACCGCATCCAGGTGGAGCTCCCGGGGGCGGACCCGCCGGGCGGGTCCGTGCTGGGGCCGCGGCCCCGGCTCGTGGGCGCGCAGCTCGTCGCGCTCGACGAGGAGACCGATCTCGCGGTCCTGAAGGTCGGGGAAGTCGGGCTGCCGGCGCTGCCGTTCGGCGACTCGGACCTGGTGCGGCCGGGGCAGCTCGTGCTGGCGTTCGGCAGCCCCCTCGGCCTGAACAGCACGGTGACGCTGGGCGTGGTGAGCGCCGTGGCGCGGCAGCTCGAGCCCGAGGATCCGATGATCTACCTGCAGACGGATGCCCCCATCAATCCGGGCAGCAGCGGCGGGCCGCTGGTGAACGTCGAGGGGGAGATCGTCGGGATCAACACGCTGATCCTGTCGCAGTCCGGCGGCAGCGAGGGGCTCGGCTTCGCCGCCCCGAGCAACATCGTCCGGCGCGTGTTCGAGCAGATCCGCGCGTACGGGCGGGTCCGGCGCGGTGCGATCGGCATTCGCGCCCAGACGATCACGCCGCTGCTGGCCGGTGGGCTCGGGCTCTCGCGCACGAGCGGAGTCATTCTCAGCGACGTGCTGCCGGACAGCCCCGCCGCCCGCGCCGGATTGCGGGTGGGCGACGTCGTCGTGCGGCTGGACGGCAAGCGCATGGAGAACGGCCGGCAGCTGCAGGTGAATCTGTACAGCCGCGCGGGCGAGACCGTCCGGCTCGACGGCGACCGCGGCGGCGTGCCGTTCAGCGTGGTGGTCCCGGTCGCGGAGCGGGACGACGACTCGGCGCGGTTGACGGCGCTCACCGATCCGCGGCGCCACGTCGTGCCGCGGCTCGGGATCCTCGGCCTGACGCTGGATGCGGATCTCGCGCGGCTGATTCGCGTGCTGCGGGTCCAGGCCGGAGTCGTCGTCGCCGGTGCGAGCGGGGACATCGTGCCGGGCAGCGACGATCGGCTGCAGGTCGGCGACGTGATCCACGCGCTCAACGGCCGGCCGGTGGCAACGCTCGAGGCGCTGCAGGAAGGAATGGCGGCGCTCTCCCGCGGCGCCGCGGTGGTCCTGCACGTCGAGCGCGGCGGCGAGCTGATCTTCGTGACGCTGCGCGTCGAGAGCTGACCGTCCGGGGCGGGCTCAGCCGAGGATCTTGCGCGCGACGTCGAACAGCCCCGGCGCGCGCGTGTCCGTCGCGGCGAGCCAGTTGCCATCGAGCTCGAGAAAGCCGAACACCGGATCCTCCAGCAGGTCGGCGGTCTCGGGCTCGCACCCGAAGCCGTACCGATGGCTCAGCCGGTTGGCCAGATACGTGATGGCCGCCTTCCGGGGCTCGTGCTGCGCCTGCTTCCAGTCGTGGTGCCAGACGATCGGCTCGTCCAGCATGCTCGGCAGCCGCCAGCGGCGGAGCACGGTCGCGCCGGTTTCCGCGTGGCGTTCGCGCAGGATCTCCTCGAGGTCGTCTGCCGGCACGGGCGCGTTCAGCTGCTTGCGGACATCGAAGGCGGCCTTCAGGATGACCAGCTTGCCGATGTCGTGCAGGAGCCCGTACATGAACGTTTCTTCCTGATCGCAGTCCACGGCATCGGCGATGAGCCGGGCCATGTAGGCCGTGCCGAGGCCGTGCTCGAGCAGCGGTTTGCCCCGCTCGCCGTAGACGGCGCGGTCCTGGGTGCGCGAGTAGAAGCAGACCGTCACGACAAGGTTGCGGACGGCGGCCGTGCCCATCCGCATGATGGCCTCCTGCACCGTCGACACCTCGGTCATCGCCGCGAAGTACGCGGAGTTGGCCAGGCCGAGGAGGCGGGAGGCCAGCACCTGGTCCTTCGAGACGACGGCAGCGAGCTGGCCCACCGAGACGTCCTCGTTGCTGACCATGTCGATCACGCGGTGCGCGAAGTCGGGCAGCATCGGGATCGTGACATCGGGGCTGTCGAGCCGGGCCCGGAGGGCTGCGGCGGGCTGCTGTGCGTGTGTGGCGTCCACGGCGTTCCTCCGAACGTCAGTTGCGAGTCAGAATCAGCTCGACGCAGATTTCCCTGTCCCCCATACGGAAGGGGCACATGCTGCGCTGCACGTCGGACGAGTACTTCGTGTAGAAGTCGGAGCCGACGGTGACCCATGGAATGGAGATCGCGAGCGTCTCCCCGCGCTCGGCCAGCTTCAGCCGGAAGCTGCCGGCAATCATGTTGGTGACCTCGCCGATGGCGTCGGGCATCTCGCCGTTGACCTGGTCGCGCGAGACGCCGAGCATCGACGCGGCGATCTCCTCGGCCGCGTCCTGCGTGCTGTACAGCGCCACGAGCCCGGAGACGGAGCCGCCGAACCCCACGAGCCCGACCACGTTGGCGCGCGGCCGGAGCGCGTCGCCGTCGATTGGGGCGCCGGTCGTGAGCGTGCGGAAGACCATGGTCTCGAAGACCTCTTCGGTGGCTCGCACCAGCTGCTCGATCAGCTCGGTCCTCACGGGCACGGGGGCACTCCAGTCGCAGCAGGCGTCGGCGCCTAGCGGGCGGTGACGGCCTGGATCTTCTCCCTGAACGTGTCGGGGGTGAACGGCTTGACGATGTAGCTGTTGACGCCGGCGCGGAGGGCTTCGACAATATCGGCTTTGGCGGCGTTCGTCGTCACCATCAGGATCGGGGTCTCGCGGGTCTTCTCAATCGTCCGCACCTGCCGGATGAAGTCGATCCCGTTCATCTCGGGCATGTTCCAGTCGGTGATGATGACGTCGACGTCGGCCGCCGCCAGCCGGTCGAGCCCCTCGCGGCCGTTGGCGGCCTCGACAACGTGGCTGTATCCGAGCTTGCCCAGCGTGTTGACGATGATCCGTCGCATCGTCGAGGAGTCGTCGACCACGAGAAAGCGCATGAGCACTCCGTCCACCGGCCGGCCGGACGCGTCCGGGCGTCCGGCCCCGCTGTGGCCGGGTAATCGACAGCGCACGCGGTGACTTGAATGGCAGAAGCGGTCCCCGACCCCGGGGCGGACCGGTGGCGGCAGATCAACCGGATGGCGACGATCGCCCGGCTGGTTGCCGGCCTGGCGCACGAGCTCAACAACTCGCTGCAGGTGATGAGCGGCCTCGTCGAGCTGCTGAGCGACCGGCCGGACCTGCCCGCCGACGTCGTGCTGCGGCTGCAGAAGATCGGCGGCCAGGCGGACCGGGCGGGCGCGGCGGTCCGCGAGGTGCTCGGGTACACGCGCGAGACCGCGCCGGCCACGGCAGCGGTGGATCCGGCGACGGCCATCGAGACCGCCGTCGCGCTGCGCCGCTACCACCTGGGCCGGGCCGGCATCACCGTGCACGTGGACGCCCCGCGCGGACAGCGGCGGGTGGACGCACGCACCGGCGATCTCGTGCAGATCGTGCTGAATCTGATTCTGAACGCGGAGGAGGCCCTGACGGACGCGGGGACCCGCGAACTGCATCTCCAGTGCGCCGGCGATCGCGGCCGGGTCCAGATCATCGTCTCGGACACGGGATCCGGAGTGCCCGCCGCCATGGCCGGGCGCATCTTCGAGCCCTTCTTCACCACGCGCGATCCCGATCGGGCGCTCGGACTGGGGCTGACGGTCGCGCGGCACCTGGCCGCAGGCTACGGCGGGAACGTCACGCTCGCCGAGGCCGGAGAGGGCATGACGACGTTCGTCGTCGATCTGCCGGCGCTCGAGGCGTAGCGCGCGTCAGTTCGCGACCGGCTCGGGCGACGACGCGATGTTCAGCCGGTGCAGCTTGTCGATCAGCGTCGTCCGGCTCAGTTGCAGCAGGCGGGCGGCCTGACGCTTGTTCCCGCCCGTCTTCTCGAGGCACCGGGTGATCAGCTCGCGCTCGAGCTGCGAGACCACGGACGAGAAGTTGATCCCCTCGTCGGGGATGGCCACGGTCGGCAGCAGGAGCGAGCCGCTGGACTCGGTGACGTCGGCCGGCAGGGCAGAAGCCGGGATCTCCCGTTCCTGGCCGCTCATGGCCACGGCGTGCTCGATGGCGTTCTCCAGCTGCCGGATGTTGCCCGGCCAGTGGTAACCCATCAGCGCGCGCACCGCTTCCTGGGTGAGGGTCTTGAGCGGCAGGTTGTTCGACTTGCACGACTTCGCGACGAAGTGCCGGGCGATGAGCGGGATGTCCTCGCGCCGCTCCCGCAGCGGCGGCAGCGTGATCGGAATCACGTTGAGACGGTAATAGAGGTCCTCGCGGAAGGTCCCCTCCTTCACCATCTTCTTCAGGTCCATGTTCGTCGCGGCGACGACCCGGGCGTCGAACTTGATCGGGCGCGACTCGCCGACGCGCTCGATCTCCCGCTCCTGCAGTGCCCGGAGCAGCTTCGCCTGCAGCGGCGCGCTCATGAGCGCCACTTCGTCAATGAACAGCGTGCCGCGGTGGGCCAGCTCGAAGCGCCCGACCCGGCTGCTGATCGCGCCGGTGAACGCCCCCTTCGCATGGCCGAACAGCTCCGCCTCGGCCAGCGGCTCCGGAATCGCGGCAGCGTTGAACGCGACGAAGCGCTGGTCGGCCCGCGGGCTGTTGTGGTGAATCGTCCGGGCAATCAGTTCCTTGCCCGTGCCGGTCTCGCCCTGAATCAGCACGGTGCTGTTCATTGGCGCGACGAGCTCGAGGCTCTGGAACACCTGCTGCATCGCGCCGCTCTGCCCGATCACGTTGTCGAACCGGTAGCGGTCGCGCAGCTGTGCGCGCAGCTCGGCGTTCTCCTGCCGGAGGCGTGGCTCGTTGATGGCGGCGGCCAGGACCCGTGAGAGCTGGGCGAGCTGCACGGGCTTGATGAAGAAGTCGATGGCACCGCGCTTGATGGCCGACACGGCCTCCTCGACCCCGCCGAAGCCGGTCATGACGACCGCCACGACTTCGGGATACCGCGTCATGGCGGCGTCGAGGATGTCGAGCCCGTCGGCATCGGGGAGCTTCAGATCGATGACGAGCCCGTCGTAGGCGAAGCCCTTGAGGCGATCCAGCGCATCGGCGCCCGTGGGCGCCTGGGCGACGACGAACCCCTCACGGGTCAGGTGCTCGGCGATGACTTCGCGGAGATCGTCGTCGTCATCGACGAGCAGGACACACGGCTGTGGCCGACCAGACATTCGAATCCTGAAGGAAAGCCAGCGCGCACGCGACGCGCAGGCGTCCGAAAATCAGTGCGTTACGGGATTGCGCGCCATTATAGCGAGTGGTCCCGTCGGCGCACAAAACGCCGCGCGCCCCGCGCGCGCATGCCTGGACCTCAAGTCGCTGCCGTTCCGGCCGATTCATGCCGTATCCATCCGGCCAGACGGACCGGTGTCGAGCAATCGCCATGCCACAGCCGAGTTCCCGACTCCTCCATGTGCTCGTCGTGGACGACGAGCCGCCGATCCGCGAGCTGCTGGTGGAGTACTTCCGCGAGCGCGGACATGAGGTCACGGCCATCGCGAGCGGCGCCGAGGCGGTCAGCGAGCTCGAGCGTCGCGCATCTACCTACAGTTTAATCATCAGCGACCTGCAATTGCCTGGAACGGATGGGCTTGGCGTTCTGCGGACGGCGCGTACCCTCAATCCGGGGGCGATGGTGATCATCATCACCGGCTACGCGTCCATCGAGTCTGCGGTGCAGGCGGTGCGGCTCGGCGCCTACGACTATCTCACCAAGCCGTTCTCGCTCGGACAGCTGGATGTCATCGTGCGCCGCGCGGCGGAGCGCCAGGCCCTGGAGGCGGAAAACCGACAGCTCGCCCGGCAGATCGAGGGGCATGGGCCGGCTGCCGGCGCGCCGTTGCTGGCCGATCGGCTCGATGCGATTGATCTCAGACTTGCACGCATCGAGCAGCTCCTGCGCGCGATTGCAGAGCCCTCACGCAGTCGATCCGTCTGATTGATCGGACGCCGCCGCGCGCTCGACGCTGCTGTCGGGCTTCCGACGCACACGCACCGCACCAGATCGCCGCCAATACGCACAATCGGCGTGTTCCGCCTGCGCATGAGTCAGGGCAAGCTTCTTGCTCGGCGGGGCCGCGGGCCGGTAGCGCGCGCAGTTCGTGCGAGCGGCGATCGGTCCGGAGGAGTCCGCATTCATGGCAATTGACGACGCGACGATCATCGACGCGCTGCGCCGGCAGTTGACGCTGGCGGCTGCGAAGCAGGTCGTGGCGGCCGGCAATCTCGCGAACCTCAACACGCCCGGTTACCGCGCGCGCGAGGTGTCGTTCGCCGACGCGCTCGACGGCCAGCTCGCGTCGGCGGGCACGATGCGCGCGACACATCCGGGGCATCTCGCCGGCGCGCCGGCGGACCCGGCCGCGGTCGGCGAGGCGCGGGGGCTGCCGTCGCGGCGCGATGGCAACAACGTGCAGGTCGACCGCGAACTGCTGTCGATGACGCGCGCCTCGGGAGAGTTCGCGGCCGCGCAGACCGCGCTGGCGGCGAAGTTCCGGCTGGTGCGCTATGCGCTCAACGACGGGCGCTGAGGCAGAGGCATAGATGGCATCTCCGCTCCGAGCCGCCGTCGAGGCTGCCGCCAGCGCGCTTGCCGCCGAGCGAGCGCGCATCGAGGTGGCCGTCTCGAATCTCGCGAACATCGAATCCACCCGCAGTGCCGAGGGGGGACCGTACCGCCGCCGCGACGTCGTGCTGCAGACGGCGCCCGTCGACAGCTTCGACGGGGCCCTGGGGCGCGCGACCGCGACCGGGGTGCGCGTGGCCGCGATCGTCGAGGACACGACATCGCCGCGGCGCCGCTTCGAGCCGTCGCATCCCGACGCCGACACCGAGGGGTACGTCGCGCTGCCGAACGTCGATCCGGCCGAAGAGATGGTCGACATGCTCGGCGCCGCCCGCGCCTATCAGGCGAACCTCACGGCGATCAATCTCATACGCGACATGCTCCAGCGCGCGCTGGACCTCGGGAGGGCGTAACCGATGGCACTCGATCCGCTGAGCGGCATCACCGGCACGCTCCCCGCGTCCGCCGCAGGTCCCCAGGCGGGCGCCGGCGACCGGTTCACGCAGGCATTGCAGCGGCTGCTCGAGACGACCGAGCGTTCGAGCGCCGAGGCGAACGGCCGGGTCTCGGCCATGCTCGACGGTCGCGGCGACGTGCATGACGCGATGATTGCGCTGCAGCGCGCCGAGATGACGCTGCAGCTCACGGTGCAGGTGCGCAACAAGCTGCTGCAGGCGTACCAGGAAGTGATGCGGATGCCGGTGTAGCGCCGGGCCCGCCCA
>CAYUPN010000002.1:0-37972 GCA_964446605.1 uncultured Bifidobacteriaceae bacterium
GCCGTCAGTGCCGTGCAGCAACTTGCGTGCCCGCCGGGCTCGCGCATCGCGCGAACGGCGCGCGGCCTCGCTGCTGCGGAAAAACCGATGAGTTTGAATCGTCGGCCGGATCTCGTGGCGGCCGGCCGCCAGTGCGCGTCGAGACCCCGACCGGGTAAGCGAGTAAGGACGACATCCGCTTCTTACACGAACGCACGCCGTCCCGCCGTGTGGCGACTCGCGGAGCGCCCGCGCCGTCGTCATCGGGCGTCTGCGCTCCCGAAGTCCGGTTCGAGCGCGACGCCCTGGCCGGGCACCACCTGCACGTCGACCGTCTCGCGCGCGCCGGACTCGAGATCCGTGAGCACGACGCGGTACGACCCGGACGCGAGCGGGACGCGGGTCTCGCGTCCGCGGCTGCGGGAGATCCCGAGGATGTGAACCTCCGCGTCACGCGGCGTTGTCACCGCGATCCAGCCGGGACGCGCCTCCGCCATCGACGCCGGGAGCGTCGGGACAGACGCCCGGAGGCTGCCGGCCGCGAGGGTCGGCATGCCGTCCGGCGTCGCCGGCCGGAGCAGGGCGGACCCTCCGAGCAGCGCCGCCAGGCAGAGCGCCTCCACGCCAGCCAGCGTGGCGAAGAGCAGCCCGTGTCCCTCAATCGCTGCGGCGACCCGCTGGCGCCAGCCGGGCGCCGGCTCGCGATCCGCCATGAGGATCGACGTGGCCGTGCCGCTCGTGTACGTGCGGGGCTGGGCAGCCGGTGCCGTGGTCCGGGCCGCGGATCGCGCGGGCGGCTCGGCGAGCGCGGAACGCCCGGCGAGCGGCGCCGACGCCAGCAGCGGCGGGGCGTCGCCGGACCCGGGATCGGCGTGTGACTCCGTGGCGCGCGTGAGAATGGCCTGCGGCAGCAGGCCGGGGGACCAGGTGCCCTTGATCTGCGGCACCAGCCGGTCCAGCATCTGCACGGCGTCGGTGGCCGACGAGAAGCGCCATTCGGCCTTCTCGGCCAGCGCGCGCGCGAGCCACGCGCGCAGCGGCCCGATGAACGACCAGCGGGCTTTGTCGCACGCGTCCTCGAGCAGCGTGCCCACGCGCGCCGGGTACTCGCCCTCGCGCAGGGGGCGTCCGAGCAGCACGGCCAGCGCCAGCAGGGCGACCTGCTGGACGTCCTTGCCCGGGTCGACCTGCACGACGCGCCGCTCGTGCTCGATCTCCGGGTCCAGCGCGACGCCGAGCGTCCGCCACAGCTCGCGCGGGGCCGCGATCCGGTCGAGCGCCCGGCCCAGCACGTACTCCGTGATCACCAGATCGCCGCCGGGCGTGACGACGATGCGCTCGGGCGAGAGCAGGCCGTGCGCGATCCCGGTGCCCATCGCGTGAAGGGCGCCGAGCGCGGAGAGCAGCTGGCGCACCAGCCAGATGCCCGTGCTCGGATCGGGCCGGAATCCCGCACCCTCCGCCGCGCGGAGGATCGTGCTGAGGCGCTCGCCCGGAATGTGCTCGGACACGAGCGCCAGCTGCGGCACCGGCTCGGAGAGCACGGTGACGCCGCGGACTCGCGCGAACGCCGGATGCCGGAGCGGCTTCAGGCGCTCGACCTGATCGCGCAGCGCGGGTTCGAATCCGTCGTGGGTGGTGAGCCGTTCGGCGAGCCGGAGGAGTTCGAGCGGCGGCGCGCCGGTGTTGTCGAAGAGAAGGAGCCGATCGCCGAGACGATCGGAGAAGCCCTGGGCGTACCAGGCGACGACGCCCTGTCCGGATGTCGCGGCGGCAGTGAGGGAATCGGCCGGTCCGGCCGAAGTCGTGATCATCGCCTCCCGTTCGTCCTCCAGCGGCGCGCGCACGACGCGCCGACGATCTGCACGACTGCCGCGGCCATTGTGCACGACCGATCGGCGGAACACAATCGCCAAAGTGCGCGATCCGGTGAAATTCTTTCCATGTCCGCGCACACTTGTCGTATCATCCCCCGCGATGGACGTCCGCAGTTCCGTTCGTGAACTGCCGCCTGACTCCGCAGCGGCTGCTTCGTCCCCGGAGCCCGCGACGCCGCTGCACGCCGAACAGCTCTCGCTCTCGCTGCAGCAGGTCAGGGAGACGCAGCGTCGTCTCGAGGAGATGGAGACGCGCCTGGCGACCCTGACGCGCGAGTACGAGAAGATCCTCGAGAACTGGTCCCGGACCGACGAGCGCCATGCCGCGGCGGTCGCGGCGCTGAACGAGCGCCTGGGCGACTGGACCGGGATCGAGCGGCGGCTGCTCACCGAGTCCGCGACGCGGCTGCAGCAGTTCGAGCGCAACGTCCTGCACGAGTGGAACACGCTGCGCCAGAAGCACGAGGAGCCGATCCTGCGGCTGGACGCGCAGGCCACGCGCATCGCCGAGAGCTGCGTGAGCGCGGTGGACGCCGCGCTGCGCGGGTTCCATGGCGCCGAGGCGCGGCGCGCCGCGTTCGAGCAGGATCTGGTCGCCCACCTCGGCGATCTCGCGCGCGAGGTGCGCGGCGCCGTCGAGGAGCTGCGGCGTACCGACGGGTCCCGTCCGTCGCTGGCGCCCGGACGCCCGTGGGCGATGGAGGAAGTCGTCCGGCTCCACGGCGAGCTGCGCGCCGAGGAGAGCGGGACGCGCGCGCTGCCGCCGGGCGGATCCGAGACGACGCCGCCGGCGGCGCCGGTCGCGGTGGCCGACGTGCCCTCTCCGTCCGCGAATGCGCCCGGCCGCGGTCTGCGGATTGCCGTGGCGGCGCTGGCCGTGGCGCTCGCCGCCGGCGTGGCCTGGATCTGGAGCCTGAATCGCGACGTGACGACCGGGCTTCGCGACGCGTCGGCGCGCGCCGAGGCGGCCGAGCGCGAGGCGGCCGACGCGCGCCGGCGGGCGAATGAGCAGGTGGCGGCGCTCGAAGCGGCGGCCGACGCGCGCGTCCGGGAAGCCATGCTGACGGCGCAGCGCGCGCAGCGCTCCGCGGCCGTGCTCTCGGCGCCCGATCTGGTCAGGCTCGAGATGTCGAACGCGGCGGACGGACGCGCCGTGTCGGCGTCGCTGCTCTGGAGCCGGTCGCGCGGCATGGTCCTGAACAGCGCGTGGCTGCCGCCGCCGCCCGCCGGCCGCACGTATCAGCTGTGGCTCCGGAGCGTCACCGCCTGGACGAGCGCGGGCACGTTCGTGCCCGAGGCGGCAGGCAGCGTGGACGTCGCATTCGATCCGCCCGCGTCGCTGCCGCGCCCGGTGATCGGCGCCCGCATCACGCTGGAGCCCGACGGCGGCTCGGCACAGCCGAACGGGTCGGTCGTCGTCACCACGCGCCCGCCGGCCCGGGAGACACCGGACGCCGACGCCGGAGGACCCGATCCGACCTGATCCGACCTGATCAGACCTGATCAGACCTGATCCGACCCGATCCGACCTGATCCGACCCGATCCGACCCGATCCGACCCGATCCGACCTGATCCGACCTGATCCGATGTTCCGCCGCAAACCCATTGCCGATCTGCTCGTCGACGAACGCGACGAGGCCACCTCGCTCAAGCGCGTCCTGGGCGCCGGCGATCTCGTCATGCTCGCGATCGGCGCCGTGATCGGCGCCGGCATCTTCGGCGCGATCGGCACCGCCGCGGCGGGGCAGGTGCTCCCCGACGGGACGGTCGTCCGCTACGGGGCAGGTCCGGCCCTGGTGTTCTCGTTCCTGCTGCTGGGCGCCGCCTGTGCGCTGGCGGCGCTGTGCTACGCCGAGCTCGCGTCGATGATCCCGCAGGCCGGTTCCGCCTACGCCTACACCTACGCGACGCTCGGCGAGGCCGTCGCCTGGATCATCGGCTGGGACCTGATCCTCGAGTACGCCGTCGGCAACGTCGCGGTCGCGATCTCGTGGAGCGACTACTTCACGACGCTGCTGCGGGGCGTCGGCCTCGACCTGCCCGCATGGCTCACGACGGGCTATCGCACCGCTCTCCTCAGCAGCAATCCGGAGGTGCACGGGCTCCTGCAGACCGCGCCGCACCTCTTCGGCGTGCCCGTGCTGCTCAACCTGCCCGCCTGCGGCGTCGTCCTGTTCATCACGTGGCTGCTGCTGCGCGGCGCGAAGGAGAGCTCGCGCGCGAACAACGTGATGGTGATCATCAAGCTGCTCGCGCTCGGGCTGTTCGTCGCGGTGGGCCTGGCGAGCCTGCAGCCCGAGAACTTCACCCCGTTCGCGCCGAACGGGTTCACCGGCATCCATCAGGGCGCGGCCATCGTGTTCTTCGCGTACATCGGCTTCGACGCGGTGTCGACGGCCGCCGAGGAGACGAAGAACCCGCAGCGCAACCTGCCGATTGGCATCCTGGGCGGGCTCGCGGTCTGTACGCTGATTTACGTCATCGTCGGCTTCGTGCTCACCGGCATGGTGCCGTACGGCACCCTGGCCGATTCGGCCGACCCGCTGGCGTTCGCGCTGCAGTCCGTGGGCTTCCAGCGCGTGGGCTGGATCGTCGCGCTCGGCGCCGCGATTTCGATGGCGGCCGTGCTGCTGGTGTTCCAGTACGGACAGCCGCGCATCTTCTTCGCGATGGCGCGCGACGGGCTGCTGCCGCAGTGGGCCGCGCGGGTGAGCCCGCGCACGCGCATTCCCGCCACGACCACGCTGGTCACGGGGCTGGTGGTCGCGACGGCGTCGCTCGTCGGCGATGCGGCGGAGACCTACGATCTGACGAATATCGGGACGTTGTTCGCCTTTGCGCTCGTGTGCATCGGCGTGCTGGTGCTCCGCGTCATCGAGCCGGAACGTCCGAGGCCGTTCCGGGTGCCGTTCGTGTGGGTCATTGCGCCGCTCGGCGCCGGGGCCTGCGTGTTCGTGATGGCGGGGCTGCCGTATCAGGCGTGGGAACGCTTCGCGATCTGGCTGGCGGCGGGGCTGGTGATGTACTTCCTCTACGGCTACTCGCACAGCCGGCTGCGGTCTCCCGACACTCGTGACGCTGCGGCACCAAGCGGTCAGGGCCCACCAGTCGATTAGTACCGAACGTCCCCTCTGGGCCCTTCTCCAGACGTCGGCTCAGGCCGAAGCTGGTCGTGCGGGTGGTCCGGGGGGCCGGCGGTTGCGAGGTCGCCGCTGAATCCAAGTTCGCGCGAAATGGCCTGGGCGGTTCGTTTCACCTGCCGGGCAATCTGGCTGACCGTTTCCGGGTTGATGCGGTTGACACTGCCGGTGACGCTCACGGCGGCCGCGACCGTCCCCTCCCAGTTCAGGATCGGGGCGCCGATGCACCGGACCCCAATCTCCTCTTCCTCATCGTCCAAGGCGTAGCCACGCGCGCGCGTACGTGCCAGTTCGCGCCGGAGCTGTGCGGGTGAGACGATCGTGTTCTCGTTGTGTCGGAGCAGCCGGCGTCCACCGATGATCCCGTCGACCTGTTCCTCGGACAAGTACGCGATCAGGCACTTGCCCATGCTCGTGCAGTGAACGTCCACGCGCTTGCCGATCCACGTCGCGACCTGTGGATGACCGGGTGGCTCGATCTTGGCCACGACGGCCACCGCGCCACGATCGAGGATGCCGAGGTGAGTGGTCATGCCGAGCTCGGCGGCGAGCGCGTGCAGCAGGGCAGCGGCCTTCTCGCGCAGGACGACGCCGTCCACGGTCGTGCCCACCATCGCAGCGATCCTGGCGCCGAGCATGTAGCGTCCCGTTTCGTCGTCACGTTGCACATACCCTTCGCGCTCGAGCGTGAGCAGCAGCGCGTGCACGGAACTCTTCGGGAACTCGAACTGACGCGTGAGCTGGGCGAAGGTCAGACCACGTCGTGACTTCGCAATGCGTTCGAGGATGGCCAGCCCGCGAACGAGCGCTGGCGCTGACGGCGTCTTCGATGCACGCATGTCAGGTCTGCTCCTTCATCCGGCATCGCGCTCGGTCCGGCACGCGGCGTCCATCAGGATGGACGCCGCGTGCCTGGTGGCGCGCTGGGCGATTGACGGGTTTGGTGGCACGCACGAGAATTTCCGGGCATGAAGAGACTCGACGGCAGGATCGTCCTAGTGACCGGTGCGGCCCACGGCATCGGTCGTGCGATCAGCGAGTGTTTCGCAGAAGAGGGTGCCCACGTCACGCTGATGGACGTGGACGCCGCGGCCGGAGAGGCTGCCGCGGCCGGGATCCGCGCGCGCGGGGGCGCCGCACGCTTCTGTGCCGCCGATGTGTCGAAGATCGCCGACGTCGAGCGGGCCGTGTCGGATGCCGCTGGCGACGCTGGCCGTATCGACGTGCTCTGCAACAACGCCGCGTACCTCGGCGAATTCCATGCCGTTCTGGAATCCACCTCCGAGGAATGGGAGAAGTGCATCCATGTGGCGTTGCTCGGGACGCACAATGTCACGCAGCGGGTGCTGCCGTACATGATCCGCCGCCGGCAGGGTTCGATCGTGAACATCGTCTCCATTCAGGCGCTGGTGGGCTGTCCGACATCCGTCGCCTACACGGCGACCAAGGCCGGCCTGATCGGGTACACGCTCAGCGCGGCGTACGACTACGGGCCGCACAATGTGCGCGTGAACGCGCTCTGCCCGGGTCCGATCCAGACTCGCATCTCGCCCGCCCCGGGCGAGCCCCATTACGAATGGCAGCGCGGCCAGACGATGCTGGGCCGCGTGGGCACCACGCGCGAGGTCGCAACTGCCGCCCTGTTCCTCGCCTCAGACGATGCGGCGTACGTCACGGGCGCCGTGCTTCCGGTGGACGGCGGCTGGACCGCGAAGTAGCCACAAGGGGCGCTGCGGAGACCCGCCACTCGCCTCGGTGTCATGGAGGCGTTGTGCCGGTTCCTCGCCGACGGCCGGAGTCGCTCCTCCGCTGAAGAGCAGAGGTGCTCGAAATCTCGCCAGGACCGCTGCGATGTCGGGTCCGCAGTCGGTCCGGCACCGCAGCCTCGCCCTGTCGGGGGAGCTATGACGGGGGCATCAGCACCTTGAGCTGCTCGTCGCCGGCTTCGAGCGCCGGCGTGAACGACGACCCTGTCGCGTAGCGCAGCAGTCGATCGAACAGGTGGATTGCCTCAGGATACGCCTCATCGAGGTGTTCACGAAACCGCAGGCTGCTCACCAGCAGCCGCCCTTTGCCCACCTTGGCCTCGAACACGTAGCCGACGCGCGACAGGTTCTTCGTCTTGCTCAGGAATCCCGCCGTCGTCCGGATGCCGCCGACGATTGGCTCGAACGAGGTGTCCCAGGCATCGAGCGACAGCGGCACTGCACCGTCCATGAGGTTGAAGAACTGGAGGTGGCCGAAGCCATCGTGGGGGAAGCCCTCGAGCGCCGGGTGCTGCTGCACGAGCGTGCCGAGTGCGCCGCCGGCGGCGGGGAAGAAGGCGACCTCCGACCGCGCCCGCGTGGTCCCGCGCTCCGCCATCAGCCAAACGCGGCCTCCTTCGCGGAGGAAGTTCAGCGTGTCCTCGTCCAATGCCGACGTGATGAGCAGACCGTCGCTCCGCAGACCGGGCGCCACCTCCCGCACGAACGGGAACAGCCGGCGGATGCCGGCCCACTTCACCGTGGAATACACCGGCATGGCGGGCCGCTCGAGCAGCGTGTTCCGTGGAAAGGACCAGAACGACCACGAGTTGGTCGACATGCCGTCCACCTCCACCGAGAGCGTCAACTCGTGCGCCTCGCGACCGGGCAGCGCCGGCAGGTTGGCTTCGGCAACGGTCATCACCGTGCCCATCGGCACGCTGACGCGCGTCGTGTCAGAGGCGACCGTCCTGTTTCCTGCGCTGACCGTCCAGGACACGGGAGTGTCCACCAGATTCTGCTCGCCGTAATTCGAGACGATGACGTTCACCGTGCGGCCGGTGTCGTTCCACACGCTTCGGTCCCCGACGCCGGCGTCGATGAGTGAGACGACGGGGCTGTTCAGCATCTGGCCGTCCCGTGGCGTGATTCCCTTGGGCTGCCAGAAGTAGTCGAACCACCCCTCCTCCCAGGAATCACCCTCTCCGGTCCCTCCCGGAAAGTCCACGATCAGCCAGTAGTGGTACCCGCTGATATCCTGGCGGCGGCGGACCCGTTCGATTTGGTACTTGCGCCCGAGGTGCTGGAGCCGCTGCGAGTTGTGCACGTATTGCGCATACGAGCCGGCGAGACCGTTCGCCTCGACCCACTGCTTCTTCGTACGCAGCCACGCCGGGTCCACGACACCCGTGAACCGGTCCAGGAGCGAGATGTCGGGAAGCGAGCAGTAATAGTTGCCGAACTCGTGCTTTACCACGGGGAACCCGGCGAGTCCTCCGCCGTAGTGGCTCACCAGATCGGTCGGCTCCATCACATAGCCATCGTTGGACATGAACAATCCGTCCGGGTGAAGCCTCTTCCCGAGCGCATAGAACTCACTGACGGTCTCGAGGAACTGTGTGCGTTCGGCGTCCGTGTCCAGCCAGCTCAGATTGAACTCGTTCCCGAATGCGACCGACAGCAGCGAGGGCCGGTTCCGGTACGCCATCACGACATCTTCCAGCTCCTGCCGCAGCAACTCGCGGTGCGGGAGGAAGTACTGCGTGTAGGCCACCGGCAGTTCCGCCATCACGAACAGCCCCACTTCGTCGGCGGCTTCGAAGAACGCCTCGGGCGGAGTCATCGAATGGAAGCGTACGGCGTTGAAACCGAATGCCCGGGCCTGTCGCAGCCGCTCGAGGTACTCCGCCCGTGACGACGGGGGAAATCCTGTAAGCACTTCGATGTTGTCGTCGCCGTACCCCCGCACGTACAGTGGCTTGCCGTTCAGGAGCAGCACGTTGCCTCGGGTCCGCAGCTCGCGCATGCCGAAACGCTCTTCAATCCGGTCGCGCTCCCGCCTGCCCTCGACAAGCGATACCGACGCCGTATAGAGGTGTGGACGCTCTGGCGACCAGAGTCGGGCGCCGGGGATCGCGACCGTAACCGGGAGTTCCGCGCGTGCGTCCGGTCCGACGTGGATCCGGGCGCGCGCCTCCCGCCCTGAGGCGACCGCGACGCGCACGTCGCCGCTCCAGGGGGCGCCCGTGCGGTTCTGCACGGTCACGACAAAGGTCGCCCGCTGGTCCTCAATGTGCGGCCGGATATACACGTGTTCGATCGAGATCGGATCGACGGCCACGAGCTCGACGTTCCCGTAGATGCCGCCCCAGTTGCCGAGGTAATTGAGCATGCCCGTCGGATGCACAGGGGTCTGCACACGGGGATTGTCACGCGGAGTGTCCCCCGGGTTGGCGATCCGCAGGGCCAACACGTTGGCTTCCCCGGGCCGGACCGCGTCGGTCACGTCAAAGGTGAACGGCGCGCTGAAGCCGCGGTGTTCGCCGATTCTCCGGCCGTTCACGTACAGGGTCGTGTACCGGTGCGCGCCACCGACGCGCAGTCTCACCGATTGCCCACGCCAGGTCCCGGGCACGTTGACGGTCCGACGATACCAGGCTACTCCGGAGTAGTCGTGCCGCAGCGAATGGTTCGGTTCGCCGATGCCCTGGGCCTGCCATGCACCCGGAACGGTGATCTCGCGCGGGTATGAGACGGTGCCCGTCGACCAGGCCTGGGCGATCCCCTCGTCCCGGGGATCGAGCCGGAACTCCCACGTGCCATTCAGATCGACGTGCGCGCGCTCGCCGGCGTACAACGCCGGCGCCGCGCCGAGCAGCAGGATCGTGAGCAGTACAGATCGCATCGCGAAGCGTAGCCTCCGGGCAGACGTGATAGGTGCGTTCCGCACCCTTGTACCCGCCGCGTGGTTCCATCGCAAGACGCCCCGCGCCGTAACGCGTCATCAGTCCGATTAGCTGGAAGGATCGCGGGAACCGGGACGAAGCGATCTGGCCCGCGAGGAGCGCACCCCATAGGATCGGGCCGGACACGAGCGGACCGGCCGACAACGTTGACGTGCCGCGTTGGCCGTCGCTCGACCATCCGCCAGGCAGTGGGCGCGGACCATCGCGCGCAGGTCCCGGCCTCACAGGAGAAGCGTGCCAGTGAAGAGACTGCTCATCTGCGTCCTCCCGGTGCTGTTCGCCTTTCCGGCCGCCGCGCGCCAGAATCCCGGGGAGGAGCAGCTTGCCGTGCGGATCTCGTGGGGACACACGAGCGACGCAGGACGGAAGACACGCGTGACCATATCGGGCGTCCGGGGCCTCGAGATCCGCACGCTTGCGCCCCGCCAGCTCGAGCCCGGCGATCGCATGCGGGACGGCGTTGCTGAAACCCGTGCCGGCGGGCAGGACGTGGACGCGCTCGATCTGCTGGTCACCTACCCGGCGGGCCGCACGCGGCGGACGCAGAGCGTGCACCGGCACTGGACCGAGCTCCTCGCGGCCAGTGACGCGGACACCGTACGGCGCCTCGCGCGCGACCCGGCCTTCTCACCCGGCACGCCCGCACTGACGATTCAGCTCGACGAGGCCGGAACCAGCGGCTTCACGGTGACGGTCGATCAGCTGCGCGCGGAACGGGCGATCTGGCTTCCCGCCTTCGACATGTATCTGACCGCCGGCGATCGGCATGTGGCGTACGCGGATCACATGCAGGCGCTCGAGCCGAAGAAGGGCCTGCGCGTCCTGGACCGTGTCCGCAACAGACCAGAGGCCAGCTATGAGGAGTTCGCGGGTCTCTGGAGCGACATGGGGTCTCCCTCCTACGTCAATCCCCACCAGCAGGGCCCCGGTCACATCGTCGGTCTCGCCTGGGACAGCACGATCCACAAGTTCGGGATCGACCGGGCATCCGGTGTGTGGAACGACTACGGCAATCCGGACAGGTTCCGCTTCTGGTTCGCGTTCGGAGACCTGTCGCACGGCGTGCGCGAGCGATGGAAGGGTCAGCGTCTCGAGGACGGCCTTCCGGTCCTGACGACGACATTCGAGGAGGACGGCCTGCAGTATCAGGTCGAGCAGTTCGCGTACCCGCTGAATGGGCCTCCAGGGGAACGACGCGGCGACATTCCCATGGTGCTGCTCCAGCAGGTGACTGTCCGCGAGCTGCAGGGCAGGGCGCGCACGCTCCCGATCGCAATGGCCCATGAACGCCGGCTGGAGACCTACCTCGACAAGACGCTCGAGACCGCGCGCGAAGGCCGCTCACTGGTGTTCAGGGCGCGTGCGAGCGGCGAGGTGCTGCTGGCCATCGACGGCGTCAATGGGGAGACGTCATGGCACGGGACCCGGCAGGGCTCGAGTCGCCCCACCCGACTGGATGCCACCGTGTTCCTCGATCTGCCCGCGAGGGGGGAGCGGCAGTTCGTCGTCAAGCTTCCATCGCCGGTCGTGTCGGGCACGAACGTGACCACGCTGGCGGAGCTCGACTACGGGCAGGCCCGTGCGGCCACGCTCCGGTTCTGGGCCGACTACGTGGCGCGGGGCGCCCGTTTCACCGTGCCCGAGCGGGTCGTGAATGACATGTTCCGCGCCAGCCTGTGGCATGCGCTGCGTCTTCCGCGCCGGCATGGCGGTTCAGGCCCTGACGTCGCCATCGATCTGCCGTATTCGAACTTCGCGTACAGCCAGACGGGCACCCCCTGGCCAGTCAATCAGGCCGTCTACGTGGACTACATGCTCTACGACCTGCGGGGCTATCACGACGTCTCGCACGAGGAGCTCCTCGCGCAGTTCCGCAACAACCAGGAAACCGACGGCCACGTGAACGGTTACGCGAACTGGCTGGTCTACACGCCGTCCATGCTGTACGCAGTCGCGCAGAACTACCTGCTCTCGAACGACCGTGCGGCCTTCGAGCGGCTGCTGCCGCCGTCCCTGAAAGCGCTCGACTGGTGCCTCAGTCAGCTTCGGCCGGGTGCGAACGAGACCGGTACTGTGCGCGGCCTCGCGCGCGGACCGCTGAACGACGGCACCGGCGAAGGGCTCTGGGCCTTCAACCAGGCCTACATGTTCGCCGGCCTCGATCTGTTCGGGCGGGCGCTCGAGCGCTACGGCCACAATCGAGCGGCCGGGACGCTCGCCTCAGCCCGTGCGGTCCGCGACGCGGTCGCGAGCGCCTTTGGCGCAGCGACCATGCGGTCGCCGATCGTCCAGCTCCGGGACGGGACGTGGTCGCCGTATGTGCCCGCCGAAGCGCTCGCGCGCGGCCGGCTGCTCCGCGAGTGGTACCCCACCGACGTGGATACCGGCGCCGTGCACCTGCTCCGGCTCGGGGCGCTGCCCACAGACGGTCTGCACGCCGACGCACTGCTGAACGACCACGAGGACAACCTGTTCTACCGGGGTCTGGGCATGGCACAGGAGCCCATCTACAACCAGCAGGCCACCGCCTACCTGCTTCGTGATGAGCCCGAGGCCGTCGTGCGCGCGTTCTACAGCTACCTCGCCAGTGCGTTCAGCCACTCCGCTCTGGAGCCTGTCGAACATCGCTGGGGCAACGGTGAGTACTTCGGCCCCCCCAGCACCGACGGCGCGTGGTTCGAGCTCTATCGCAACATGCTGGTCCAGGAACGCGAAGACGACTGGCTCGCGATCGCGCAGGCGACGCCGCGCGCATGGCTGCGCGATGGCCAGGTCATCGAGCTGGAGCGCGTGCCTACGTACTACGGCCTCGTATCCGCGCGGATCGAGAGCCAAGCGGCCGCCGGGGTGATCCACGCTGACGTGCGACTCCCGGATCGGCGGCCGGGCGCGCTGCGCGTCCGCTTCCGCCATCCCGACGGGGCGCGCATGCGATCCGTGACGGTGAACGGCCGCGAGTGGCGGGACTTCGATGCCGCCGGAGAGTGGGTGCGCGTGACGCGCCCGACCGAAGATCGCTACGTGATCGCCGTCCGGTACTGACGTCCGGGGCCTCGAGCCCCGGTGCGCCGCCGCACCGATTCCAATAGACAGGACACGACGCGCGGGGACGTGCCTCCGCCGATTGAATCAGCCGGACGCGGCACGAACAATCTCCGCAGTACTGCCACGCGTACGGATTCAGGAGGACACATGTCAATGATCAGGCGTCTGGCCGTAGGCGCCGTGCTCGCGATGGCGTCGATCGTGCCGCTCACGGCACAAGTTGGCACCCAGGGGTCGATCCTCGGGACGGTGGTGGACTCGTCCGGAGGCAGCCTCCCTGGCGCCACGGTCACCGTGACGAACCTCGACACCGGCCTCGTGCAGACCGCCGTCACCGACCGCGAAGGTCACTTCGAGATTCTCGCGCTGCCGATCGGGCCGTACTCCGTCGTCGTGTCGATGGACGGCTTCAAGACCTGGCAGCTCGAACGTATCGTCCTCACGGTGGGCACGCGCAGCCGGGTGGCGCCGGTGCTCGAGATCGGCCAGATTTCCGAGCAGATCACGGTGGTCGGCGCGCAACCGCTGCTCCAGACCGAACGCAGCTCGGTGCAGACGGTCGTCGAGATGACACAGATTCGTGAGCTGCCGCTCAGCTCGCGCAATCCGGTCGTGCTCGTGAACCTCGTGCCCGGCATGCGCTTCACCGGCTCCGGCGGGCCGGAGATGGGATCGACCGTACAGGGGTTCGGCATGCGCTCGAACCAGACCGAGTTCCAGCTCGACGGCCTCAACGCGAACGCGGCGATGGACGAAGGAGGCATCACGATCCCCAACGTGGACACGATTGCGGAGTTCAGCGTCGAGACCTCCAGCTTCAGCGCCGAGAACGGGCGCAACCCGCTGCAGGTCGTCATGGCCACGAAGTCCGGCACGAACGAGTTCCACGGCTCCGTGTGGGAGTTCAATCAGAACGACGCGTTCAGCGCGCGCAACGCCTTCTCCGGGGCGGAGCCCCCGGAGCTGAACCGGAACCAGTACGGCGTGGCGCTCGGTGGCCCGATTCTGCGGAACAAGACGTTCTTCTTCGCCAGCGCCGAAGCCACCCCGGTTCGCCGTGAGACGCTCTTCAACTCCGTGGTCGTGCAGCCGGAGATGCTCGACGGCGATTTCTCCCGGCTGGGGAAGGTCATTCGCGACCCGCTGACCGGCGAGCCCTTTCCCGGGAACGTCATCCCGGCAGACCGGATTTCCGCGGCGTCGAGGTTCTTCTTTCCGTACCTCCTGACGCCGAACGATCCGGATGGGCGCTTCCATGCTGTCGCGCCGGTGAAGTCCGACACGTACCAGTACACGGCCCGCATCGATCACCAGCTCACGGCGGGGCAGCGCATCTACGGCCGCTGGATGACGAACCAGAACGAGAACGATTCGCCCGGCTACGCTCCCGACGTGCGCTCGTTCAACGACACGTCGCAGCACAACATCGGCCTCAACTACACGAACGTGCTCTCGCGCAACCTGCTGTTGACCGTGACCGGCGGGTATCTGAAGTCGGACAACCGGTTCACGTCGCCGCTCGTCGGCGGCGACAACCTCGTCGCGCAGGCCGGGATTCAGGGCATCGCCACCGAGGGACGCCAGGATTTCGTCGGACTGCCCAACGTGGGCATCTCCGGCTACTCGGGATACAGCACCCCGTGGGGTGTCAACGGCCGGCTCTGGAGCGACGTCCTGAACGTGAAGACCAGTCTCACGTGGGTGCGCGGCCGGCATTCGCTCAGCGCGGGATACGAGTACAACAATCGCAGCGTCTATGGGCGCCACGGCTCGCATTCGCCGCGCGGCAGCTTTGACTTCAACGGTCAGTACACGGGGGACGGCTTTGCGGATTACCTGCTGGGCCTGACGTCGGGCACCCGTCGCAACTTCCCGCTTGAGACGTTCGGGCTCGACAGTTCCCCGTACTCCGGCGCCTACGTGCAGGACTTCTGGAAAGTGCGCCCGAACCTCACGCTTGGCCTCGGCCTGCGCTACGAGCGCTGGCACTCGAAGGAACTGCGTGCCGGCAACGGCGCGACCTTCGACCCGGCCATCGGCAAGGTGATTGCCGGCGTGGACGACGACGGGCGGGTCAACCTGTCGCAGCAGCCGGTGTCACCGTTCCTTGCGGCGGCGATGCAGGACCTGTGGGTCCCGGCGACGGAGGTTGGCGTGCCCGCCGACCTGTTCAAGGCCCGCGGCCAGTTCTCGCCGCGCATCGGCGTCACGTGGCGGCCGGAGGTTATCGACGAGTTCGTCGTGCGTGGCGGCTACGGCACTTACTACAACAGCTTCACGGGCAACCGGTCAGCCTCCGCGATTGTCGGGCTGCCGTACTGGACATGGGAGTCGCTGTCGTTCAGCCCGTTGTCGCCGCAGCGCTGGGAGACGGCGTGGCCGGGCGATCCGCAGAGCTTCATCCAGCCGTCGGTGGGTGAGTCGCCCGCGTGGGACATCCGGCCGGCGACCACGCACGAGTGGAACATCTCCGTGCAGAAGGGGCTTCCGTTCAACTCGGCGGTGACGGTGTCGTACGTGGGTACGCGCATCCGCAACCAGGTGTCGCTGTGGCCCTACAACGAGGTAGCACCGGGCGCATATGCGAACCTGCAGGACGCCAAGCCGTACCCGGCGTTCGGCCAGGTCAACGTGCTCGAGAACCGCGGCAACGGCGAGTACAACGGCCTGCAGATCAAGTTGGAGCGGCGGTTCGCCGATGGCCTGTCGTTTACCGGCTCGTACTCGCTCGCGAAGGACACCTACGACACGATCACCGGGGACGAGACTGGCGTGCTGCAGCCGTTCACGCCTGCCGGCTACCTGCGGGGACGGTCGCCCAACGATCGGCGTCACATGCTGTGGGTGAACGTCGTGTACGAGCTGCCCTTCGGACGGGACAAGCGATTCCTGAGCGACCTCAATCCCATCGCCAACGGCCTCCTCGGGGGCTGGCAGGTGAGCGGCATCAACAGCTTCGTCTCGGGTGCGCCGCTCAGCATCAACGTCCCGGGCGCGACGCTCGGCAACGGCTGGGGCACCCGCGCGAACGTGACGGGCGATCCCGGGCTATCGAATCCGACGGCGGCGCAGTGGTTCAACACGGAGGCGTTCTCCGCGCCGGAGCGCCATCAGTACGGCAACTCGCCGATCGGGGTCATCGAGGGACCTGCGTCGCACGTCCTCGATCTCGGGCTGATGAAGAACTTCCACTTCGGCGAGGGCCGGTACATCCAGATTCGCGTGGAAGCCTACAATGCGCTCAACAAGGTGAATCTCGGCAACCCGGGCACATCGCTCGGCACCGCGAACTTCGGGCGCATCCTGAGCTCGGGTTCGGCCCGCACGATGCAGTTCGGTGCGAAAGTGGTGTTCTGAGTCCGGAAGGAGCAGGTGGTGACTGGTCAGCTGTACATGGTACTCGGGCTCCTGAGCTTCAGCATGCTGGGCATCCTGCACAAGGTGGCGGATGTAAAGGGGAGCCGCCCGAGCGCCATCAACGCGCTGCTGGCCAGTTCATCACTGCTCCTCGTGTTCCTGTTCGTCCTGGTCGGCACGCCGACCGGGCCGGTGGCGCCCTCGCGCGTGGCGCTCATTGCGCTGCCGTTCGGCGTCGCGGCGTCGATTGCCATTCTCGCGTTTCAGGCCGGCGTGAAGCACGGGAACATCGCGACCAGCTGGCTGGCCATCAATCTCTCCGCGGGGATCCCGACCGTCGCCTCGATCCTGATCTATGACGAGCCGGTCGGAGCCGGCAAGGGGATCGCCCTTGCGCTCATCCCCGTCTCGATGTTCCTGCTCTGGACGGACAAGAAGAGGCAGGAAGCGCAGGATGGCGACCGATGACGCACGTGCCGACGGCGGAGCGCGACACCGTCCGCGGAGACTCGGGTGTCTGGCTTCGGCTCATGCTCGTGGCGTTCCTGGCCAACGGCACAGGGCCGTTCGGCCTCAAGATTCTGAGCGAGCAGGGGCTGGCCGGCCGGTACCAGGCGCAGTACCTGCTCTACTGGTATCTCGGCGCGTTCGTGTTCGCCGTACTGGCGTTCCTGCGCCGTCGTTTTCCGCTGTACCGACGCGAGATCTGGCTGGGAGCGCTCATGGGCGCGTGCAGCCTGCTCGGTCAGGCCTTCACCGGGCTCGCGCTCTCGAACGGTATCCCCGGCCACATCGCGTTCCCGATGACCACGGGCGGGTCACTGTTCCTCGTCGCAACGGCGGGTCTGGTGCTGTTCAGGGAGAAGGTCGGCGTGTACGGATTGGCTGGCTTGGCGCTCGGCATCATCGCGCTCGTGGCGCTGAGCGTCGGATGAATCCGGGACGCATTTTCCAGGAGGAAGTCCGTTGACAGATCGACAGCAACACCCGGAGGTCGTAGTGCGCAAGGCACAGCCCGCACTCGACCTCTTCGCGCACGTGGAGAGCACGCTCTACACGGCGGTCGTCTCCGATGCCCTCGACGATCTGGGTGTGCGAAACCAGGCGATGGCGGAGCACCTGCGTCCAGTCGGCCCGTCCGTGAAGTTCGCCGGGTGGGCGCGTACCGTCACGTGCATGGATATCTACCATCTGGACGAGAATCCGTACCAGCTGGAGATCGAGGCGATCGACAGCATTCTTCCCGGTGAGGTCGTCGTCGTCGCAACCGGGGGATCGCGGCGGAACGCGCCATGGGGCGAGCTGCTGTCGACCGCTGCCGTTGCGCGCGGCGCACGCGGGGCAGTGATCGATGGTCTGGTGCGCGACGTGCGCCAGATCCAGGAGCTCGGCTTTCCGGTATTCGCTGCCGGCACGAAGCCCGTGGACTCGAGAGGCCGGGGACGGGTTGTCGCTTACAACGTACCCGTCAACTGCGGCGGCGTGCTGGTCTCGCCCGGAGACCTGGTCTTTGCCGACCTCGACGGGATCATCACGGTTCCGGCGGCCATGATCGAGGAGGTCATCCAGCTCGCCCGCGACAAGGCGACGCGCGAGAATCACAGTCGTGACGAGCTGAGGCAGGGTGCGTATCTGCGCTCCGTCTACGACAAATATGGAGTGCTCTGACGGAATGATCGTAGACATCCACACGCACGTGTGGGAGCGACCAGCACACATCAGCGAAGCGTTCATCGAGGACGCGCGGGTGACGGCCGGCAATCCGGCCCTCGAGGTGGCCGTGGACCTCGACGAGCACTGGGCGGCGATGGCGTGCGTGGACCGGGCGATTGTCCTCGGCTTCCGCGCGCGCCATGTGGGCGTGCTCGTCCCCAACGAGTACGTCGCGCAGTACGTCGGCCGTCGTCCCGGGAAGCTGATCGGCTTCTGCTCGGTCGATCCGCAGGACGCCGATGCCGTCGATCAATTGGACTACGCCGTCCGCGATCTCGGCTTGCGCGGCCTGAAGGTGGCGCCCATCTACCAGAACGTCCACCCGTCGGACCCACGGTTCGTGGCGCTCATGCGACGGGCCGAGGAGCTGGAGGTGCCTGTGCTGATTCACCAGGGCACGACGTTCTGCCGGAACGTCTCCCTGGAGCTCGCCAACCCGGTGCTGCTGCAGCCTCTGGCGCTGCGGTTTCCGAAGCTGCGAGTGGTGATCGCGCACCTTGGTCACCCTTGGGTCGCGGAGACGCTTGTCCTGATCCGCAAGCACCGGCATTGGTACAGCGACATCTCGGCGCTGTACTACCGCCCGTGGCAGTTCTACAACGCGCTGGTGCTCGCGGCGGAATACGGTGTTTTCGATCGCCTGCTGTTCGGCAGCGACTATCCGTTCACGACGCCGGCGTCGACCATCGAAGCGCTGGGGACCGTGAACGATCAGGTAGAAGGCACCCGCCTGCCGCGCATAGCGCCGGAGCGGATCGAGGCGATGATCCATCGCGACGCTCTCGGACTCCTCGGCCTCGACCGCTAGGGCGTGCCGCCGGACCGCTCCGGCCGCACGCCACCCTCACGCGATCCTGTACCGCTCCAGCGTCTCTTCATTCACCTCGACGCCGAGTCCCGGTCCTGTAGGCACCGCCACAAACCCGTCGACGATCCGGAGCGGCTCGCGGACCATCGCGCGGCTCAGCGGGCCCTGTGACGTGTTGAACTCGATGAACTCGGCCCGCCGCTGGAACGCATTGAGGTGGAGGGAGGCCGCCGTCAGCAAATCGGAGGACCATGAATGCGGAATGACGAGCACATTGGCCATGTCGGCCATGTGGACGATCTTCCGCGCCGCCGTGAACCCGCCGCAGCGCGTCAGATCCGGCTGGAGCACGTCCACGCGCGCGCGTTCGATGAGCTCGCGGAAGCCCCACTCGGTGGCTTCCTGCTCACCACAGGCAATCAACGTATCGACCGACTCCGCCACGCGCCGGTAACCGTCGTAGTCCTCCGGGTGGAGGATCTCTTCAACGAAGAACGGATTGAACTGCTCGATGCGCCGGATTGTCTGAATGGCCTGCTTGGGCGTGCGCTCGACGAACCATCCCGTGTCCACGAGCAGGTCGCGATCCGGCCCAAGCGCCTCGCGGGCCGCCTCGACGAGCCGGACGTCGAGCGCCCGATCCCTCCCGAACACGCCCCATCCGAACTTGACCGCCGTGAACCCTTCGTCCACGTAACGGGCGACCGCCTCGCGCATGGCCTGCGGCGTCGGACGGAACAGCGTGCTTGCATATGCGCGTACGCGATCGCGCCACCTGGCGCCCAGCAGGACGTGAACTGGCTGGCCGTAGGCCTTGCCCATGATGTCCCAGAGTGCGATGTCGATCGCGGAGATCGCCTGCATCGCGGCCCCGCGGCGGCCGTAATAGATGCTGCCACGGTACATCCGGTACCAGAGGCGCTCCACTTCGAGCGGGTTCTCGCCCACGATGAGCGAGGCGAGGCCATCGAACGCCTGGATGTCACCCTCGCTCCAGCGCGGCGCTTCGACCACCGCCTTCGCGACAGGCGCCGACGTTTCCATGTCCGAGTAGCCCGTGAAGCCCGCATCCGTCGAGACCTTCACGACGCCCATGTAGGTCGGGCCCGGGGGTTCCTCGGCGCTGTCGGTGCTGTGATAGAGGCCGGGTGACTTGAGCACGAGCACTTCGACGCGTGTGATCTTCATCGGTCCGGTCCCACGTCCTCCGCGATCACGTAGAGTGTGGCTCCCTTGCGGCAGACGGCGCCGAAGTGCAGCGCGACGACGACCCCGTCGCGGTGCGCGACCACGTCAAGTGGAGGTGAGGTGTGATCACTGAAATCGTGCAGGCGCCCGATCGGCTGCCCTTCGCGCACGTCCGCCCCTGCGAGCACCAGCGGCTCCCAGATGCCATCCGCGGGGCAGGGCACGTAATCCTGGAGATTCGGCGCCTGGACGAGTCGCGGCCGCACAGCGCGGGAGGGGTCCACGCGCCGCACCCCGCCCTGCAGGATGCCGTAATGCCGCAGCACGTTCGCCACGCCCTCGTACGCGTGCGTGATCCCCCGCACGTCCGCTCCTTCGCCAGCACCGAACTCGCCGCCAATCGCGATCTTGCCGTCGTCCTCCGCTTCATCGGTCAGCAGGCCGGACGCCATCTGCCGCGAGTAGACGTAGATGAATGGCGTGTCGAAGAGCGCTGCGACCGTGAGCGATTCCTTCCACTGCTCGGGGTCCGGAACAGGATGGAGCGACGTGCAGATCGGGAATGACGCCTCGCGCCCGCCTGCGTGAAGGTCGATCACGATGCGAACCTGGGGGAATACGCGCGTCTTGACGAAATGCGCGATGCGGCGGGAGAGCGTCCCGCGAGGGTCGCCCGGAAATGCCCGATTCATGTTGACACCGTCTTCCGGCGACGCGCGCGTATGCGCGGCGCAGGCGGTCTGGCTGAGCTGAGGCATGAGGATGACGCGGCCGCTCATCCGCGCAGGGTCCAGGTCGCGGCACAGACGTTTGACGACAATCTGCCCTTCGTACTCGTTGCCGTGCGTCCCTCCGAACACCGCAACACCGGGCGTATCGTCCCGGGGGTGCGTGCCGTTGATGACCGTGATCGGCACGAGCGAGTAGCCCCAGCTACCGTCGAGATGGAAGGCCGCTTGGTAGTGGGAGGCACCTGGCTTGGTGAAGTCGATGGCCGCAGGGTCGATACGCGTGGCTGTCACTGTACGGGACAGTCTATCGATCCTCGACCGCCGGACGCAGAATCGAGGCCGTCTCTGGCGATAGTCGTCCAACATGCTGGACGGGACGCCGCGGTTCCGGGCCGGATCCCGTCGATGCGGGACGAGCCCTGCTACGCTGACCTGCGTCGCGTCCACGCGCCAACGCGCGGCCGGGGAGATCCGTGATTCCCATTCACATTGGTACCTACACCGACGGTTCGAGCCGCGGCATCTACCGTGTGATGTTCGATCCAGTCAAAACCCGTCTGTCGCAGGCCGTCCTCGTTGCCACGGCTGTGAACCCCAGTTTTCTCGGCTGGCACCCACACCACCCGCTGCTGTATGTCACGAGCGAAGTGCATACGCCGGATGTTGGGACGAGCTCGCTGCGGACGTACGGGGTCGACTCGGAGGGGAACCTCACGCTCCTGCACGAGCAGCCGACCGGAGGCCTCGGCGCATGCTACGTGTCCGTCCATCCTGCCGGCACACACGTGTTCGTCGCAAACTACACCTCGGGCAGCGTGGCCGCACTTCCGATTCTGCCCTCCGGCGGCCTGGCACCTCCATCCTCGATAATCCAGCAGCACGGGTCCGGTCCCCATCCGACGCGCCAGCCCGGTCCGAGGGCGCATGCGGTTCGTCTGGCGCCTGGTGACGAGTACGTCCTTTCGGCGGACCTCGGCGCGGATCGCGTCCTTGTTTACCGCTTCGACCGGGCGCATGGCCGACTCTCGCTGCACGAGGCCGGCAGCGCCACAGCAGCCCCCGGTGCCGGCCCGCGGCACCTCGTGGCGCACCCCTCAGAAGACACGATCTATGTGATCAACGAGCTCGATTCCACGATCGTCTGGTATGGGTGGGACCGTATTCGAGGAACGCTCGTGCCCCGTGGCGTGGTCTCCACGTTACCGGCTGAGAGTGCCGGTGAGAACACGACTGCCGAAATCGCGATTCATCCGTCAGGCCGCTTCGTCTACGGGTCCAACCGCGGGCACGACAGCATCGCCGTCTTTCGCGTTGCCGGCGATCGCTCACTGACGCGGGTGGGCGTGTACTCGACCGGTGGCCGCACACCGCGACACTTTGCCATCGACGGCGACGGGCGATTTCTACTGGCGGCGAACCAGGATTCCGACTCGCTGGTCCTGTTCCGAATCGATGCCGGCACAGGTGCTTTGATGCCCACCGGGGTGCTGGCCAGCGTGCCATCTCCGACGTTCGTCCGTATGCCGTGCGGGTGAGACTGCCGTGTCTCTGTCAACGCCTGTCAAAGCTTGCAGTGTCGCGGTGGGAAATCTTGGCAGGTCGACGAGGAGGACGAGCTGGCTTCGTCGGCGAGTCCTGGCGTGCCCGTCAGGTCTCCTCGCCCGCGCCGGGGCCTGCGTGTTCGTGATGGCGGGGCTGCCGTATCAGGCGTGGGAACGCTTCGCGATCTGGCTGGCGGCGGGGCTGGTGATGTACTTCCTCTACGGCTACTCGCACAGCCGGCTGCGGTCTCAGGGGCCAGGAGCCGGTCGCCAGGGGCCGGGCGGACCGCACGCCGCCGGCCGCTAGCTGCCTGCCGGAATCACTCCAGCCTGACGAGTCCCCGGCGCGAGGCGACCTTGACCGCCTCCGTCCGGCTCGTGACACCCAGCTTCTCGAAGAGATGGCCGAGGTGCGTCTTGACCGTGCGCTCGCTGATGCCGAGCGTCACGGCGATCTCCTTGTTGCTCTGCCCGTCGGCCATCAGCCGCAGCGTCGTGAGCTCGCGCGGGGTGAGCTGCACCCGTCCCACCCCCTCGGCCAGCTTGGCCGCCGCCGCCGGCGCGAGATAGGTCTTGCCGGCCAGCACGTCGCGGATGCAGGCCACCAGGCTCCCGGCTGAGATGTCCTTCAGCACGTAGGCCTTCGCCCCCGCCTTCAACGCGCGTGCGATGTCGTCGTCGGTGTCGTACGTCGTGAGGACGATGACGCGCGCCCGGGGATCGATCTGCCGGATCTGGCGGACCGCTTCCACCCCTTCCATCTCGGGCATGCGCAGGTCCAGCAGGGTGATGTCGGGCCGGTGGCGGGCGAACGCCTCCACCGCTTCGCGTCCGTTCGCGGCTTCGGCGACGACGCGCAGGTCGGGTTCCTGCGTGATGATGTTCGCGACTCCCGTGCGCAGCAGCGCGTGGTCGTCGACGACGAGCACCGTGGCCGGCGTGCGTGCCCCGGCGGTGGCCGGGCGCGGCCCCGGTGGCTCCGTTGCGCTGCCCGCGACGGTGCCGGTCCCCTCACGCATGGACGTCCTCCGGGAGCGAGGCGGCCGCCAGCGCGCCACGAGCGTCGCGCTCCGCGTCCCCGGCAATCCGCGGGATCGAGAAGGAGGGCGGCTCCCACGCCAGCACCACTTCGGTACCCGCGCGCGGCGCCGTGACGACGGTCAGCGAGGCACCGATGCGGTCGGCGCGCTCCTGCATGCTCGTCATCCCGAACCCGGCGCCGTGCCGGTCCTTCGCGATGCCCCGGCCGTCGTCGGCGATCGAGAGGCGGAACCCGACCGACCGCACGCCCGCGGCGTGAATGGCGATCCGCCGCGCCCGTGCATGGCGCACGGCGTTGGTGAGCGCTTCCTGGGCGATGCCGATGATCTCCGGCTCGACGCCGCCACCGAACGACGGCAGGCCCTCGATCGTCAGCTCGATCGGCACGTCGGTGGTGCGGCGTGCCAGGTCGGTCATCCGCTCCAGGGCCGCCGCGACGTCCGCCGTCTCGTTGTTCTGCGGGCGCAGGGCGCAGACCGATCGACGCGCCTCGATCATGTGGGTGCGGGCGAGGTCCACGGCGGTGTCGAGCACCTTCGCGACCTTCGGGGGAAGGGCGGCGGAACGCTGGGCGGCCTGCAGCTGCATCAGGATCGCCGCGAAGCCCTGCGCGAGCGTGTCGTGGATGTCCCGGGCGATCCGGTTGCGTTCCTCCAGGACCGCCTGCCGTCGCACCTCGGCGCGTCCCTGCTCCGCCACGCGGCTGTGATGGAGGGCCAGCGTGGCCTGCTTCGCGATGGCCTCGACGAGCGCCCGGCGCCACATCGACTCGCACACGTCGCCGCCGGACGTCGACAGCGCGATCCAGCCCAGGTTCCGGTTCGGCACCCGCAGCGGCGCGACGACCATCCAGCCGATTCCGGCTTCCGCGTTGAAGGCGCGCACGGCTGCGGGCAGGCGTTCGTCGTCTCCCGTGTACTCGAGCGTGTCGCTCCACAGCGCCGGCGAGTTGGAGAGATGTGTCGTCATGCTGTCGCGGGGCAGGGCCAGGTCCATCCATTCGGCGCTGCTCGCGGTGACGATGCGCCCGCCCGCGTATGCCATCCACGGCTCGCAGTTCGCCGCGTCGTCGTCGAGGAGCCAGACGCCGCACGCGATGCCGCTGCACTCCTCGACGAGCGTCCGGATGAACGCCTGGAAGAAGCCGGAGACATCGCGCTCGCGGACGAGCAGATCGAGCGCGAGCTCGACGGCGTCGCTGTGAATGCGCGCCGTGCATTCCGCGCGCCGCCGCAGGGCGTACTCGCGTGCCAGCTCCTGCCGGAGGTCGTCGCTGGTGTCCTGGCCGGTCGTGATCGGGAGGTCGTTGCAGCCCATGGGGCCCATTATGCGCCACGGGCGCGCGCCGTCCGATCGGGCCGACGGCCGATCCGGACATCGTCCGGAAGGACGAGGCGCGGCTCGTCCCTGCGAAGGCGCTTTCGCCGGGACTTTCGCGTCAGACGCCCATCCGCCCACTGCCCGATTGTGAGGAGGCGTGCACGAGCGCATGCTGACGCCTATCCATGACTCCGAACATTCATCATCCGTTCGTACTGCTGATCCTCCTGGCCCTGACGGCGCCCGCGTGCACGCAGACTGCCGCGCAGCCGTCGGAGCCTCCGCCCCCGCAGGTGCCCGTCGCCGAAGTGGTCGCGCGGCAGGTGACCGAGTGGGACGAATTCACCGGGCGTCTCGAGGCGGTCAACACGGTGGCCGTCCGGCCTCGCGTTTCCGGCTACGTGTCGGCGGTGCGCTTCGACGAGGGGGCCATCGTCCGGCGCGGCGACGTGCTGTTCCGGATCGATCCGCGTCCGTTCCAGGCGGAGGTCGACCGGCTGCGGGCGGAGCTCGCCCGCGCCCAGGCGACCGTCGCGCGGGCGCGGTCGGAGCTGGCCCGGGCCGAGCGGCTCGCGGCGCAGCACGCGATGTCGCGGGAGGAGCACGACCGTCGCAACGCGTTCGCGCAGGAGTCGGCCGCGCTCGTCGAGGCGACCGCCGCGGCCCTGCGTGCCGCGGAGCTGGACCTGGAGTTCACCCGCGTCATCTCGCCGATCGACGGCCGCGTGGGCCGGGCCGTGGTCACGCCGGGGAACCTCGTCTCGAGCGGACCGGGCGAGGCGACGCTGATGACCACGGTGGTGTCGCTCGATCCGATCTACGCGACGTTCGACGCCGACGAGGCGACGTTCCTGCGCTACAGCGAGCTGGCGCGCGCCGGCCACCGGGCGGGCACGCGCGCCGGGGTGCCGGTCCGGATCGCGCTGGCGTCCGACGAGGGCTTTCCGCGCGAGGGGCGGCTGGACTTCCTGGACAACCAGGTCGATCCGGCGACGGGCACCATCCGCGCCCGTGCGGTCCTCCGCAACCCTGATCTCGAGCTGACGCCGGGGCTCTTCGTCCGCGTGCAGCTCCAGGGACGCGCGGCGTACGACGGCCTGCTCATCCAGGACCGCGCCGTGGCAACCGACCTCGACAAGCGCTACGTCCTCGTCGTCGACGGGCAGCAGACGATCGAGTACCGGGAGGTGACGCTCGGGCCGATCGTGGACGGCCTCCGCATCGTTCGTGACGGGCTCAGTCCCGGCGAGCGGGTCGTCGTCAGCGGGCTGCAGCGCGTGCGGCCCGGGATGGCGGTGAGTCCCCTGGCGGTCGCCATGACGGGAGAGCGCGAGATCGGCGCGCAGGCGAGGGCGGAATGACGTTCGCACGCTTCTTCGTCGACCGGCCGATCTTCGCGGCCGTCCTCTCGCTGCTCATCGTCATTGCCGGCGGGCTGGCCCTGCCGCGGCTGCCGGTGAGCGAATACCCGAGCGTCGTCCCGCCGACGGTCGTCGTCCGCGCGGTCTATCCGGGTGCGAACCCGAAGGTCATCGCCGAGACCGTCGCGGCGCCGCTCGAGCAGCAGATCAACGGCGTGGAGGGCATGGTCTACATGTCCTCGCAGTCCACCTCCGACGGGCTCATGACCCTGACGGTCACGTTCGGGCTGGGCACCGACGTCGACAACGCGCAGGTCCAGGTGCAGAACCGGGTGGCGCAGGCGCTGCCGCGCCTGCCGGCGGAGGTCCAGCGCATCGGCGTGACCACCGAGAAGGCCTCGCCGGACCTGATGATGGTCGTGCATCTGGTCTCGCCCGACGAGCGATACGACATGCTGTATCTCTCGAACTTCGCCCACCTCCGGGTGAAGGACGAGCTCGCGCGCATCCCGGGCATCGGCAGCGTCCAGGTGTTCGGTGCGGGCGAGTACAGCATGCGGATCTGGCTCGATCCCGATCGGCTGGCGGCGCGGCAGCTCACGGCCACCGACGTCGTCCGCGCGATCCGCGAACAGAACGTGCAGGTGGCCGCCGGCGTGCTCGGTGCACCGCCGGCGCCGTCCGACACGTCGTTCCAGCTCTCGATCAACGCGCAGGGCCGCCTCACCTCCGAGGAGGAGTTCGCCGGGATCGTCGTCCGGGCGACGCCCGACGGGCAGATCACGCGGCTCCGCGACGTCGCACGGGTCGAGCTGGGATCGAGCAGCTATGCCCTGCGCAGCCTCCTCGACAACCAGCCTGCCGTCGCCCTCGGGATCTCGCAGCGCCCCGGATCGAACGCGCTCGAGGCGTCCGCCGCCGTGCGCGACACGATGGCCGCGCTGCAGCAGGCATTTCCCGAGGGGCTCGAGTACCGAATCGTGTACGACCCGACGATCTACGTCCGCGATTCGATCCGCGCCGTCGTGACGACGCTCTTCGAGGCGGTCGTGCTGGTCGTGTTCGTCGTGCTGGTGTTCCTGCAGACCTGGCGCGCGTCGATCATCCCGCTGCTCGCCGTGCCGGTGTCGCTCATCGGCACGTTCGCGGTGATGCTGGCCTTCGGCTTCTCGCTGAACACGCTGTCCCTCTTCGGGCTCGTCCTCGCGATCGGCATCGTTGTCGACGATGCGATCGTGGTCGTGGAGAACGTGGAGCGGCACATCGAGCTGGGGCTCGAGCCGATCGAAGCGACCTACAAGGCCATGGAAGAGGTCTCGGGGCCGATCATCGCGATCGCGCTCGTGCTGTGCGCGGTGTTCGTGCCGACGGCGTTCATCAGCGGCCTCACGGGCCAGTTCTACCGGCAGTTCGCGCTGACCATCGCCATCTCGACGGTGATCTCCGCGTTCAACTCCCTGACGCTCAGCCCGGCCCTCGCGTCGCGGCTGCTGCTGCCGCACGGCGCGCCGCGCGATGGCGTGCAGCGGGCCGCCGACCGCGCATTCGGCTGGTTCTTCCGGTGGTTCAACCGGTTCTTCGCGCGGGCCTCGGACGGGTACGCGTCGGGGGTGTCGCGCGTCCTGCGGGTCTCGACGGTGGCGCTGGTCGTGTACGGCGGCCTGGTGGCTCTCACGACGTTCGGGTTCACGCGCGTGCCCGAAGGCTTCGTGCCGGCGCAGGACAAGGACTATCTCGTCGCGTTCGCGCAGCTGCCGGACGCCGCGACGCTGGATCGCACGGAGGCGGTGATCCGGCGGATGTCCACGCTTGCGCTGGAGCAGCCCGGGGTCGAGAGCTCGATTGCGTTTCCGGGGCTGTCGATCAACGGCTTCGTCAACGCGTCGAATGCCGGCGTCGCGTTCGTGAAGCTGAGACCGGCCGACGAGCGCGCCGCGAACGGCCAGACCGCGGACGCCATCGTCGCGGCGCTCAACGCGAAATTCGCGGGCATCCAGGATGCCTTCGTCGCGATCTTCCCGCCGCCGCCCGTACAGGGGCTCGGCACGGTCGGGGGATTCAAGCTGTTCGTCCAGGATCGCGGCGGCGCCGGGTTCGAGGAGCTGTACGCGCAGGTGCAGGGGGCGATCGGGCAGGGCTACGCCCAGCCGTCGCTGGCCGGCCTGTTCTCGAGCTTCCAGGTGAACGTCCCGCAGATCGATGCGGACGTCGATCGCGAGCGGGCGAAGACCTACGGCGTGCCGCTGACGGAGGTCTTCGACACGTTGCAGGTGTATCTCGGCTCGCTCTACGTCAACGACTTCAACCGGTTCGGCCGTACCTACCAGGTCAACGTGCAGGCGGAGTCGGAGTTCCGGCTCCAGCCCGAGCAGATTGGCCGGCTGAAGACGCGCAACGAGGCCGGGGCGATGGTGCCGCTCGGGTCGCTGCTGAGCGTCCGCCGCAGCTACGGTCCGGACCAGGTGATGCACTACAACGGCTATCCGGCCGCCGAAATCAACGGCGGGCCGGCGCCGGGATTCAGCTCGGGCCAGTCGCAGGGGACGATCGCGCAGATCCTGCGCGACCGCCTGCCGTCCGGCTTCACGTTCGAGTGGACGGAGCTGGCCTACCAGGAGTCGATCGCCGGCAGCACGATGCTGCTGGTGTTCCCGCTCTGCGTGCTGCTGGTCTACGTGGTGCTGGCCGCGCAGTACGAGAGCTGGTCGCTGCCGCTGTCGGTGATCCTGATCGTCCCGATGACGCTGCTGCCCGCCATCGCGGGCGTCTGGCTGACGGGCGGTGACAACAACGTCTTCACGCAGATCAGCTTCCTCGTGCTCGCGGGGCTGGCGTGCAAGAACGCCATCCTCATCGTCGAGTTCGCGAAGGCGCGCGAGGAGGCGGGCGAGGGGCGCGTCGCCGCGATTCTCGACGCGTGCCGCGTGCGGCTGCGCCCGGTGCTGATGACGTCGATCGCCTTCATCATGGGCGTCGTCCCGCTGGTGCTCGCGTCGGGCGCGGGGGCGGAGATCCGGCAGGCGATGGGCATCGCCGTGTTCGCCGGCATGCTCGGTGTCACGGCGTTCGGCCTCTTCCTGACGCCGGTGTTCTACGTCGTCGTCGGCCGGCTCGCCGAGCGGATCACCGGCCACGGGCTCGCCGTCGGCCGGCGTGCGGCAACCGCCGCGGGCGTGATGCTGCTGGCGAGCGCCGTGTCGGCGTGCGCGGTGCGTCAGCCCTACCAGGCGCCGGCGCTCGAGGCCTCGCCGCTGACCCGTGTCGATCGGACGTATGTGTCCGACCGGCCGTTCGATGACGCCTGGTGGGGCCACTTCCAGGACCCGGTCCTCGAGGAACTGGAGGCGCAGGCGCTCCGGTCGAACCACGACGTGCTGACGGCGGTCGCGCGGCTCGATCAGGCGCGCGCGATCTTCGACGATGTCGGACGCGACCGGTATCCGATCGTGGGCGCGGTCGCCAGCGTGGACCGGCGCGAACAGGCGGTGCCCGGGTTCACCGACGAGCCCGTCAGGACCACGACGTATCTCGCGGGCTTCGATGCGTTCTGGGAAGTGGACCTGTTCGGACGCGTGCGGTCGGCGGTCCGGTCGGCCGCCGCGGAAGCCGAGGGGCTCGACGCGTCGCTCGACGACGTGCGGGTGAGCGTCGCGGCGGAAGTGGCGCGCACGTACTTCGAGCTGCGCGGGCTGCAGCGTCAGCTCGCCGTCGCGGAGCGCAGCCTCGCGAACCAGCGCGAGACGCTGCGGCTCACGGAGCTGCGGCGCGACGCCGGAATCGGCGAGGAGCAGGACGTGGCGAGCGCCGCCGCGCGGACGGCCACGATCGAGGCCAGCATTCCGCCGCTCCGCGCGGCGATTGCCGCGCGCGAGCACCGGCTGGCCGTGCTGGCCGGCGTGCGGCCCGGGACGCTCGGCGTGGATCTGTCGCCGCGCGACTATCCGGTGCTGGCGACGGCCCTGCCGATCGGCAATCCCGCCGACCTCCTGCGCCGGCGGCCGGACGTGCGCGCGGCGGAGCGGCGGCTGGCGGCCGCCGCCGCGCGCGAGGGGGTGGCGGCGGCGGACCTGTTCCCGCGGGTCTCGGTGTCCGGCTTCCTCGGCCTGCTCGCGGGCCGCGGCAGCCTGTTCGGCCGCAGCGAGTCCCGCGCATGGGCCGTGACGCCGGCGCTCAGCTGGGCTGCATTCGATCTGGGCAGCGTGCGGGCGCGGCTGCGCGGGGCCGAAGCCGCGACGCGCGAGTCGCTGGCCGCCTTCGAGCAGACCACGCTGCGCGCCATCGAGGAGGCCGAGAACGCCCTGGCTGCCTACCGTGAGGAGCAGCAGCGACTGGTCAAGCTCACCGAGGCGGCGCGCGAGAGCGCGCGCGCCGCGTCGATCGCCCGGATCCGCTACCGCGAAGGGGCCGTGGACTTCCTCGCGTTGCTCGACGCCGAGCGCACGGAGCTCCAGGCGCACGACGCGGTCGCGCAGGCCGAGGCCGCCGTGTTCACGAGCGTGGTCGCGGTCTACAAGGCATTCGGCGGCGTCCCGGAGCGCGAGCCGGAGGGAACATAGGCCTTCCGGAGTGCACGTACAGTCGTCGTCGCCGTTGAGCACTGCGCCGCAGGTGGTCGGCGTGCCGAAGCTCTCAACCCGGCCGCCTGCGGCATTACCCTGATCTTTTCATTCCTCCCGCAGGATCACTGCGGGATCGACGCGCGCCGCGCGAATGGCCGGAACCGCGCACGCGAGGCCCGTGACCCCGCTCAGCACCAGCGCCACCATCGCGAAGGTTGCGGGATCGCGGCTGGACACCCCGAACAGGTACGCGGAAATCACCCTGCCGAGCATCGCCGAGGCAACGAAGCCGATGACCAGCCCGGCTGCCGTCAGCGCGAGCGCCTGTCGGACGACGAGGCTCACGACGCGCAGCGGCGTCGCGCCCATCGTGGTGCGCACGGCGAGCTCGCGCGACCGATGTGCCACCGTGAAGGACAGCACGGCGAAGAGGCCAACCCCCGCGATGGCGAGCGCCAGCGCGGCGAACGCGGCCATGACGAACGAATAGAGCCGCGGTCGTGCCAGCTGTTCGCCGAGGCGATCCTCGAGGGTGCGGATGTCGCCGAGCGCGAGCGCCGGATCGAGCTCGCGAATGAGACCGCGGAGCACGCCCCCGAGCTCCACGGGATCGCCGGCCGTTCGCACAACGAGCATCGGGTTCCCGCCGGGCGGTCCGGACCACTGGCGGTACGAGACGTAGAGTTCGGGCGATGCGCTGCGCCCGTCCGCTCCCCGGACGTCGTCCACGATACCCACCACTTCCCAGTCTGAATCGGTGAGGGGCAGGTGCTCGCCGAGCGGCGTGTCATCCAGGTACGTACGGGCGAAGGACCTGTTCACGATGATGACGGCCTTCGCCTGCGCCGTGTCGTCGTCCGTCAGGCCGCGCCCCATCGTGACCCGCATCCCCATCGCCTGGAAGTAGCGGGGGCTGACGACCCGGAAATTCGTGCGCGCTGTCACGATGCTGCCGTCGCGCCGGCGATCAGGCATCTCGAACGCGCGAATGCTCTCTGAATCCGTCAGCGGCAGAATGCTGGTGAATCCTGCCGCGGTCACCCCGGGGACGCTGGCCAGCCGATCGATGACCTCTCGCAGCAGGATGCTGCGACGTTCCACGGTGTTTTCGGCCGGGGTGAGCGGCAGCTCCGCGGTCAGCACGTGCGCGACGTCGAAGCCGCGATCGGTGTCGAGCAGCGCGATGAAGCTGCGGGCGAGCAGTGTGGCACCGACGAGGAGCACGACGGCGGCGCCGACCTGCACTGTCATGACGACAGCCCTGGCCAGTCGGATCCGGCGGCCTCCGCCGGCGACTGCCAGGCTGTTTTCGGCGAGCGTGCCGGCGACATCGAGCCGCCGTGCGTGCAGCGCCGGGACGAGTCCTGTCGCCACCCCCGCGGTTGCCGACGCTGCGAGGGCGACCGCGACTGCCGGCCAGTTGATGGCGATCTCGTCGACACGGGGGAAGTCGGCCGGAAGGACGAGAGGAACGGCCAGAAGTCCGGCACTCCCCAGCAGGACGCCGACGAGGCCGCCGACCAGCGTGAGAATCAGGGTCTCGAAGAGCACCTGCCGTCCGAGTCTTCCGCCCGGCGCACCCAGCGCCCCGCGAATGGCCAGCTCGCGGCGACGGCCGATCGCTCGCGCGAGCTGGACGTTCGCGACGTTGCCCGCCGACGTCACAAGCAGGAGCAGCACCGCGGCGAGCAGGGACACGAGCGCCGGTCGAACATGCCGGATTTCGTCGTCGAGTGCGGGAACGACAAGCACCTGGGCGGGTCCGCTGCTGCCGAAGATGGCAATGCCGAGCGCTCGCTCCGTGGGGGTGGCACGCGTACGCGCCGTGGCTTCGGCGGCCGCCTGGGCAGCAGTCATGCCCGGGCGCAGCCGGGCCATGGCGCTGAACATTCGCAACCGGCCGCTCCGCGAGGCCGGGTCGATGACCGTGGGAACAGGGAGGGGCACCCACGCCCGAGTCTCCCGGTCCGGGAATCCGAATTCGGGCGGCATGACGCCGAGCACGGTGTGAGGTACGCCGTCCAGGCGGAGGGAATCGCCGGCAATGTCCGGCCTGGCTGCAAGGCGGTCGCGCCAGAATCCGTACGCCAGCACCACGACAGGCGCTCCCGCGTCCTGCTCGCTCTCGTCGAACCAGCGCCCCAGGAACGGCCGCACGCGCAGCACGTCCGGGAGGCTGGCCGTGGACGCCGCCAGTTGCAGCCGTTCGGCGGGACCGGTGCCCGTGAGCGTGCGTTCCCCCGGCTGCCAGGCGGCGATGGCTTCGATGGTTCCCGGATGGTCACTCCAGGCGAGGTAGGCGCCATTCGTGACGATCGGACCGAACTGGCCGAACCGGCTCGTGCCCCCCTCCCGGGTCTCGTAGATGCGGACGAGGCGATCCGCGTCGGGCCAGGGCAGCGGCTTCAGCAGCACGCTCCATACGATGCTCGCCAGCAGCGTCACGGCCGCGACGCCAAGCGCGATCGTCGATCCAGCCACCGCGGTCTCGCCCGGGCGCCGTGCCAGCATGCGTGCGGCATACCTGGCATCGTCGAGCGCAGCGACCAGTGAGCGCGACACCCAGCTCCCTGTTGGAGGATCGGCGGCGGGCTGGACCGGCGCGCCGGCCTGCAGCCTCTTCCGCGTGAGCTCCGCCGCGTGCTGGACCCACTGGACAATCTCGCGATCGACCGCCGCGAGGCACTGTTCGTCCAGCAGGCCGCGTCGCCGGGCCGACTCGAAGACGTTCTCCGCGTGCGCGGCGAGCTCGTCGAGGATGTCGGCGTGGAGCGTGCGGCCGCGCGCGTGGAACGCCGCGGCAATGCGTTCCCTCAAGTCCATGTCGGCTCCTGGTGCCGTGCGATGCGCCTCCGCTCAGGCGCGGCGAATGCGAGCGACGCTGTCCAGCCCGGCGACGAAGTCGGCCCACACTCCGCGCTGCCGTGCGAGCAGCCTGCGGCCGGACTTCGTGAGGCGGTAGTACCGCCTGCGGCGCTGGCCCGGCTTCTCGACCCAGCGCCCTTCTACGTAGCCCCGATCTTCGAGCCGGTACAGCGTCGGGTACAGGGAACCGACGTGAAAGCTGATCGCTCCGTTCGACCGCTCGCCGATCTGGCGCGCGAGATCGTAGCCGTGCCGCTCCTCGTCCTCGAGAAGCGCCAGGAGCAGCAGCTCGGCGCTGCCCCGCTTCAGCTCGCGCGAAAGCCCCGTGTCAGCCATATGTGGGCACGAAGTATATCAAGCCGCGCGATCGCTGCCGGCGGAGTCCAGCCGTGGCCCGGACGTCAACGGCGCCGGCGGAGGAGTCGGCTCCGGCCGTGCCGCTCGGAGGTGCGGCTCTGGCCGCGCGGGCGGCCTGCGGGGCCCCCTGACGGCGCTCCAGCCCACTGATCCCCGGACATTCCTCCGCGGCCTGCGACCGGGATGGTACAATCTCAGGTTTGGTACCTGTGGCGCGGGCTCCGCAGCGAGCGCTGATCCGCTGGCGCGAACCGACCACAGGAAAGCGAGTATGCCTCACGACTGGATCGCGGTTCGCGGCGCGCGCGTCCACAACCTCAAGAACATCGACGTCGACCTGCCGCGCGAGAAGCTCGTCGTCCTCACCGGCCTCAGCGGGTCGGGGAAGTCGTCGCTCGCCTTCGACACCATCTACGCGGAGGGACAGCGCCGCTATGTCGAGTCGCTCTCGGCCTACGCGCGCCAGTTCCTCGAGCAGATGGAGAAGCCGGACGTCGATCTGATCGAGGGGCTCTCGCCCGCCATCTCGATCGAGCAGAAGACGACGGCCAGCAACCCGCGATCGACGGTCGGCACCGTCACCGAGATCTACGACTACCTGCGTCTGCTGTTCGCCAACATCGGCGTCCCGCACTGCCCGAAGTGCGGCCGCGAGATCGCCAGCCAGTCGCTCGAGCGGATCATCGACCTCGTGATGACCTACCCGAGCGACGAGCGCATCAACGTGCTCGCGCCGATCGTCCGCGGGCGCAAGGGCGAGTTCAAGAAGGAGCTCGCGGCGATGCAGGCGCGCGGGTACACGAAGGCCCGCATCGACGGCCAGTTCCGCTCGCTCGACGACGACATCCGGCTCGACCGGCGGAAGAATCACACGATCGAGATCGTTGTCGACCGGCTGATCGTGCGCTCCGGCCTCGAGCGCCGGCTGGCCGAGTCGATCGAGGCGGCGCTGCAGCTGGCCGACGAGATTGTCGTCATCAACAGCCTCGACGAGGGGGACCGGCTGTTCTCGCGCCGGATGGCGTGCGTGTCGTGCGGCATCAGCGTGCCCGAGATGTCGCCGCGCGCCTTCTCGTTCAACTCGCCCCACGGCGCCTGCCAGACCTGCCAGGGCCTGGGCGCCACCTGGGACTTCGATCCCGACCGGATCGTGCCGGACCCGGGCCGCTCGCTCGCCGACGGCGCCATCGCGCCGTGGGCGCGTGGCGACAAGCGGCTGGTGCGCGATGCGCTCGGACGGCTCTCGGAGACGTACGGGATCCCGCTCGACACGCCCTTCGGCCGGCTGCCGAAGAAGCAGCGCGACCTCCTGCTCTACGGACCCGGCGCGCAGTCGGGAGCCACGAAAGGCCGCCGCAAGACGGCGGCCGACCCGTTCGGGCGCGACTTCGAGGGGGTGATTCCCAATCTCCGGCGGCGCTTCGACGAGGGAGACTGGTCGGTCCAGGACGACCTCGAGCAGTACCGCACGCTGCGTCCCTGTCCCGCCTGCGACGGCGAGCGGCTGCGCCCCGAGAGCCGCGCCGTGCGCGTGAAGGGACGCCGGCTGGCCGACTACGTCACCCTGCCGATCGCCGAGGCCGTCCGCGCCTTCGGCTCGCTCGAGCTCACCGAGCGGGAGTCCATCATCGCCGGGCGGGTGCTCAAGGAGATCCAGGACCGGCTCCGATTCCTCGACGACGTCGGCGTGGGGTATCTGACCATCGCGCGCAGCGCGCAGACGCTGTCGGGCGGCGAGGCGCAGCGCATCCGGCTCGCGACCCAGATCGGGTCGAACCTCACCGGCGTGCTCTACGTGCTCGACGAGCCGTCGATCGGCCTGCACCAGCGCGACAACCGGGCGCTGCTGCGCACGCTCGCGAGGCTCCGCAATCTCGGCAACACGGTCATCGTCGTCGAGCACGACGAGGAGACCATCCGCAAGGCGGATTACGTCGTCGACCTCGGCCCCGGCGCGGGGGAGCACGGCGGCCGTGTGATCTTCCAGGGCACGCCGTCGGACCTGCTGCGCGATCCCGACTCCATTACCGGCGCGTATCTCCGGGGGGATCGGCGTATCGCCACCCCGCGCGCGCGGCGGCCGGCGCTGAAAGGGGAGATCGTCGTCCGCGGGGCCCGGGCGCACAACCTGAAGCACATCGACGTCGCGATTCCGCTGGGCCTCTTCACCGCCGTCACCGGCGTGAGCGGGTCCGGCAAGTCCACGCTCGTCAACGACATCCTCTACCGGTCGCTGGCGCGCACGCTCTACCGGGCGACGGCCGAGCCCGGCGCGCACGACCGGATCGACGGCGTCGAGCTGATCGACAAGGTCATCGAGATCGACCAGTCGCCGATCGGGCGCACCCCGCGCAGCAATCCGGCGACGTACACCGGTCTGTTCACGTTCATCCGTGAGCTGTTCGCGATGCTCCCCGAGGCGCGGCAGCGCGGGTTCCGGCCGGGACGCTTCTCGTTCAACGTGAAGGGGGGACGCTGCGAGGCCTGTCAGGGGGACGGCGTCATCAGCATCGAGATGCACTTCCTGCCCGACGTCTACGTGACGTGCGAGGAGTGCAAGGGGCGGCGCTACAACCGCGAGACGCTGGAGATCCGCTATCGGGGCAAGTCGATTGCCGACGTGCTCGATCTGACCGTCGACCAGGCGCTGCCGCTGCTGGAGAACGTCCCCCAGATCGCGCACCGGCTCCGGACGCTGCAGTCCGTGGGACTCGGCTACATCGAGCTGGGGCAGTCGGCGACGACGCTCTCGGGGGGAGAGGCGCAGCGGGTCAAGCTGGCGCGCGAGCTCTCCAAGCGGGGAACCGGCCGGACGCTCTACATCCTCGACGAGCCGACGACGGGCCTGCACTTCGAGGACGTCGAGAAGCTGCTCGACGTGCTGGGGCAGCTCGTGAACCAGGGCAACACCGTCCTGGTCATCGAGCACAACCTCGACGTCATCCGGACGGCCGATCACGTCATCGACCTGGGCCCGGAGGGGGGCGAGGGGGGCGGACGGGTGGTCGCGGAGGGCACGCCCGAGGAGGTCGCGGCCACGTCCGGCTCCCATACCGGGGCCTTCCTCGCGGAGGCGCTGGGGCTCCGGCCTCCCCGCCTCCGGGCCGTCTGACCGGCCCGTCCGGGTGCAGCCGTGCGCAGAATGTCGCCCGGTTGAGTCACCACTGTGGTAAGTTGGCCACAGTTGTGGCTGCGGCGGCTGTGGCGTACGTGCCACAGAAGTGGATCGCGCCAGGAGGCCCGGTTTGGCCGGTGACTCGTAAGCCATTGGGCTGCTTCGCTTTATCAGCTGCGGTTGCGAAGTCACGGCCTCGGCATTTCCTTTGCTATTTCGCGCTGTGCCTCGACTGTTCAGGCTCTGATTGCATGGACGCACAGCGCACACTCAAACGCTCCATCTCCTGCGCCGGCATCGGTTTGCATTCCGGCCGCAAAGTCACGCTGTCCCTGAAGCCGGCTCCGGCGAATTCGGGTATCCGGTTCCGCCGCACGGATCTGGGAGGGCTCGAGATCCCGGCCCGGGTCGAGCATGTGGGCGCCGTCGCCTACGCCACCCAGCTGCGCCGGGATGCCGCGACCGTGGAAACGGTGGAGCACCTGCTCGCCGCGCTCGTCAGCGCGCGGATCGATAACGTCGTCGTCGAGCTGAACACGCCCGAGGTGCCGATCATGGACGGCAGCTCCGCGCCGTTCATCTACCTGATTCAGGAGGCCGGCGTGAAGGCGCTCGCCGAGCGCCGGAGATACCTGAAGATCGTGCGTCCGGTGACGCTGTCGCGCGGCGACAAGCAGATCGCGCTGTATCCCTCGGATCAGTTCAAGGTCAGCTACTCGATCAGCTTCGATCACCCGCTGCTGCGGCACCAGTCGCGCGCGCTCGCGATCACGGAACACAGCTTCGCCGAGGAGATCGCGCCGGCGCGGACGTTCACCTTCCTCAAGGAAGTCGAGGTCCTGCGCCAGAACGGGCTCGCGCTCGGCGGCTCGCTCGACAACGCCATCGTCATCGGCGACACGGGCGTGCTCAACAGCTCGATGCGCTTCGAGGACGAGTTCGTGCGGCACAAGATCCTCGACCTCGTCGGCGACCTCGCGCTCGTGGGGCATCCCGTCGTCGGGCACGCCGTCGTGCACCGCGGCGGCCATGCGCTGCATACCGCGATGGCGGCACGTCTGCTGGAGCAGCGCGACGCCTGGCAGCTCGTCGAGGCGCCGGCGTCCGTGACCGTGCCCGCGGCGGCCGTTCCGGTGGCGGTCGCGAACTAGTAGACCTCCGTCAGTCAGGAACCGAATCCCTCGAGGGCGCGAGCAATCGCGCCCTTTCGCTTTGTACGCGTGGGTCCGCATGCGCGGCACGGTTGCGCGGCCGGGTCGCGCT
>CAYUPN010000002.1:38072-106269 GCA_964446605.1 uncultured Bifidobacteriaceae bacterium
TCTACTCCTTCGCGGTCTGGGAGCACATCCGCCATCCCTATGCCGCGCTCCGGGCGGCGTTCACCCTGCTGCGTCCCGGCGGGCGGATGTACCTCAACGCGAACCTGTATCGCGGACCCAAGGCGTCGCATCGCTACCGCGAAGTCTTCTTTCCCTGGCCGCATCTGCTGTTCACCGACGAGGTGTTCGCGGAGTTCTACCGGCGCACGTGCGGGAAGCCGCGCCATCCCGCGTGGGTGAACCGGCTCGTCGCCGCCGAGTACTCGCAGTACTTCGCCGAGATCGGCTTCCGGATCGACGACCTGTGGTTCGACACGACCCCGATCGACGAGTCGTTCTACGCGCGATTCGAGAGCATCCTGGGCCGGTATCCGCGCACGGATCTCCAGCGGGACTTCATTCACGCCGACCTGCGGCGCGAGAGCTGAGGGGAGCAGGGCGGGACGGATCGGGTCCGATCGGGTCAGGGCCGGACGACGTCCGGCCCTGCAGCGGCGGGAGCCGCCGTCACGAGCGTTCCAGCTTGCGGATGTAGGCTTCGAGCTTGTCGTTCTCGTACTTGACGGTGTTCAGGAACAGGCTCTCGGCGAGGTAGCTGCGCGCCTCCTCGTCCGACATCTGGCCGATCAGGTGCTGGATCTCGCGCACGAGATCCTCGAAGCTCCGCTCGAGCGCCTTGCGCGCGGTGACCTCCTTGTAGAGCGCCTCGAGGATGGCGAGCAGATCGCCGTCGAGCACGATCTCTGCGCCGGTCGACGTCGTGATACTGCGCATGGCTAGCCCCCGAAGCTTCTGACGGCGCTCGCCTCGTCGGGGTGCAGCTCGATGAAGTTGTGGGCGCCGGTCATGGTCAGCATGGTCTCGACCCGCTTCTGCACGCCGCCGAGCTTCAGCGTCGCGCCGGCCGCGTCGGACTGCCGGTACAGGTCCATGAAGCAGCCGATCGTCGCGCTGTCGACGTAGGTGACCGTCGAAAGGTCGATCAGGATTTTCTTCTCGCCCCGTCCGAGCAGGTCGGTGACGACTGCCGCGAAGTCGGCCAGCATGGGATACATGAGACGGCTCTCGCCGACCCGTACGATCGCGAGGCCGCCAACGATGTCGGTGGTCAGATTCATCCGGATTCACTCCGCTCCGCGGGCCTCCGCCTCACGGCGGGCCGCGTCTCGTGCCAACTGGTCGTAGTGGTCCCTCAGCCGTCTGATCTGGCGCGCCAGCTCCGTGCGCCCGCGATTGATGCGCGACTTCACGGTGCCTTCCGGCAGCCGGAGCTTGTCCGCAATCTCCTGGTACGTGAGCTCCTGGATGTCCCTGAGCAGCACGGCCGTGCGCAGGGTCTCGGGCAGCGTCCCGAGCGCCTCCCGCAGCAGAGTCACCCGATCACGGGCTTCGAGCGCGGCGTACGGGCTGATCTCCACCGAGATCGGCGTGACATCGCCCGGATCCACGTCCCGATCGATCGTCTCGCGTTCCTTCCGGACGCTGCGGTAATGATCGATGCAGAGATTGCGGCTCACGCTGATGAGCCACGTCTGGAAGTTCGCCCGGCGGTCGAAGCTGTTGAGCGAACGGAAGATCTTCAGGAAGATGTCCTGGGTCAGGTCCTCCGCCTCGTCGTGCTTGCCGACGAACTTGTAGGCGACGTTGAACACCTTGCGCCAGTGCAGGCGGACGATCGACTCCCAGGCCTGCTGGTCGCCGGCCAGACAGCGCTCGATGAGGGAATCCACCGTGGGTGGGGGTGCGGGGGGATGGTTGGAGGACATCGGCAGTGCACGCCGCACCGGGCGGACGCTGCAGGCGCCCCTCATCATAGGCATACGATTTTTTGACTGTCAAACAGCCGGATCTGCCGATTTCACGCTAAGATCCGGGAGTTCATGCCTGCTCAAGCCATTGCCGCGCCCCGGCTGCCCGGACGGGCGCTGCTCGACGACATCGCCGCCCGTGTCGGCACGCCGGTCTACGTGTACGACGCAGCCCGGATCCGGGAGGCCTGTGCGGCCTTCACGACCGCGCTCGCGCCCACGCCGCACGCCATCCACTACGCGCTGAAGGCGAATTCGACGCTCGCCCTCGTGCGCCTCCTTCGCCGCCTCGGCCTGCATGCCGACGCGAACTCCGGGGGCGAGATCGAGGTCGCGCTGCGCGCCGGGTTCCTGCCCGGCCAGATCGTGTTCACCGGCGTCGGCAAGACGGGCGACGAGCTGGACCGCGCGGTGTCCCTCGACCTGAAGGCCATCAACGCTGAGTCCCCGGGCGAGCTCGACCGCATCGCCGCGCGTGCGCGCGCGGCCGGCACGACGGTGCGCGTCGCGCTGCGCGTGAACCCGGACATCGACGCGCAGAGCCACCCGCACATCTCCACGGGCCTGCGGACGAACAAGTTCGGCATGCCGATCGAGGAGGCGCGCGCGATTTATCGCGACCATGCCCGCCAGGAGGGGCTGGATGCCGTGGGCGTCCACGTCCACGTCGGCTCGCAGATCACGTCGGTGGAGCCGATGCGCCGCGCCGCCGAGCGCGTGGTGGCCCTCGCGCGCGAGCTGCGGGACGAGGGCTTCCGGATCGAGCACGTGGACCTGGGGGGCGGCCTCGGCATCTCGTACGACGGATCGCCCGTGCCGGGCGCGGCCGAGTACGCCGCCGCGATTCTGCCGGTCCTCCGCGACACGGGCCTGACCGCCATCGTCGAGCCCGGTCGCGCGATCGTGGGCGCCTCCGGCACCCTGCTCGCCCGCGTGGTCGATCTGAAGGCGTACGGCGGCGGGCCGACCTTCGCGGTGCTCGACGCCGGAATGACCGAGCTGATGCGGCCGGCGCTCTACAACGCCTTCCATCGCATCGTGGCCGTGAACCCGCGGCCGGGCGCCGAGACGCGTTACGAGGTGGTCGGGCCGCTCTGCGAGAGCAGCGACATCTTCGGCCGCGACCGGCTCCTGCCACCGCTGGACGTGGGGGACCTGGTCGCCATTCTCGATGCCGGCGCCTACGGGTCGGTGATGGCCAACACGTACAACCGCCGTCCGCTGCTGCCCGAGGTCCTCGTCGACGGCGACGAGTGGACGCTCATCCGCCGGCGGCAGACCATCGACGACCTGCTCGGCCTCGAGCTCTGATCCGCCCGGCGGGCACGCGGACGAAGACCACCCAGATGCTGATTGCGTTCGAAGGGCTCGATCAGAGCGGCAAGGAGACCCAGGCCCGGCTGCTCGTCGAGGCGCTGCGTGCCGATGGGCACCGTGTCGAGACGCTGTCGTTTCCGGATTACGAGACCCCGATCGGACGCGAGATCGGCGAGGCGCTGGCGGGTCGGCGCGAGTACGGCGCCGACGTGATGCAGCTGCTCTACATCGCGAACCGGTACGAGAAGCGCCCCCTGATCGAGGGGTGGCTGGCCGCGGGCGCGATCGTGGTGTGCGACCGCTACATGGCGTCGAGCATCGCGTACGGCGAGGCCCAGGGGCTCGACGCCGGCTGGCTGACCGACGCGCAGCGGCACCTTCCGCGTCCGGACGTCACGTTCGTCCTCGACATCGCCCCCGAGGTCGCGGCGGAGCGCAAGCGCGCGAACCGCGATCGCTACGAGCGCGACATGGGCCTGCTCGCCCGCGTCCGCGAGAGCTATCGCCGCCAGGCCGGTCAGCCCGGCTGGGTGCTCGTCGACGGCGCGCGACCCAGGGACGTCATCGCCGCCGAGATCCGGAACGGCCTCAATCCGAAGAAGGCCTGAATCCGTCTCGTGCGCCTCGACGCACGCCTTCCGTCAGCGTCCCGCCCGGGCGAGCGCGAGCCCGCGCACCTCGGCCGCCCCGGCCTCGCGCAGCGCATCCGCGCATGCGGCCATGGTCGCTCCGGTCGTCAGCACGTCGTCTACCAGCACCAGCGTGCGGCCGCGCACGCGTTCCGCATCCCGCCGCCGGCCGCGGGCCGTCCAGCCCGCGAGACGGAACGCGCCGGCGACGTTGGCATGCCGCGCGGCGCCGTCGAGCGCGGATTGCGCGCGGGTCGCGCGCGTGCGCGCCAGCACGGGCCAGACCGGGACGCCGAGCGCTGCGGCGGCGAGTGCCGCCTGATTGAAGCCGCGCCGCCACTGGCGCCATGGATGCAGGGGCACCGGGACCACCGCGTCGGCGTCCGCGAGCAGGTCGCGGGCGGCGTCGCGGAGGAGTGGTCCCATCCGGGCGGCGAGTGACTGCCGTCCCTGGAACTTCAGGGCGTGGATCACGTCGCGCAGGACCCCTTCGTAGGGGCCGACCGCGCGGAACCGGCGCAACGGCGTGGCTCCGGTGTCCGGCTCACACGCCGGGCAGATGACGAGGCGGGCGGAGGGCAGCGGCATCCCGCAGGCATCGCACACCGGCGGCGTGAAGCGCGGCAGCCGGCGCCAGCAGGTCTCGCAGATGGGAGCGCGCGTCGGCGATTCGAGGATCCGTTCGCAGGAGAGGCAGGTGGGCGCGAGCAGTGCGGCCAGCAGCGAGTCGATCGCCTGCCGGGCCACGGCTCCGGCGTTCACGCCGGCGACCACGCGACCCCACTCGCGCTTCCCCATGGCACGTCGGGGAGGGACGGCGCTAGTCGAGGCCGTACCGGCGGCGCTTCTCCCAGAGCGCCTTCCGGCTGATGCCGAGAATCGCGGCGGCCCGGCTCTGGTTGCCGCGCGTGTCGCGCAGCACGAACTCGATGTAGCGGCGCTCGAGTGCCGCCAGGGTCGGGCGCTCCGGCCCCTCGCCGCTGGCGATTCGCTCCGGCGCGACGAGGTCGGCCGGAAGGTCCTCCGCACGAATGACGGCTCCCGGCAGGTCGAGCAGCGTGCGTTCGAGCACGTGGCGCAGCTCCCGGACGTTGCCCGCCCATTCGCACCCGCCGAGCAGCTCGAGCGCCTCGCCCGTCACCGCAGGCACGCGGCGCCGGCTGCCCGCCAGTTCCTCCAGCAGATGCCGCACGAGCACCGGCAGATCGCCGTTCCGATCGGCCAGCCGCGGCACGCGCAGCGGCAGCACGCGCAGACGGTGATACAGATCGGCGCGGAAGCGTCCGTCGCGTACGGCGCGCTCGATCTCGTGGGACGCGGAGGCGACCACGCGTGCGTGCACCGGAATCGCCGCGCCCGATCCGATGCGCTCCACCTGCTTCTGCTCGACCACCCGCAGCAGCTTGCTCTGGGCGTCGAGCGGGAGCTCGTCGACGCGATCGAGGTAGATGGTGCCGTGGCCGGCGAGCTCGAACCGGCCCGCGCGCGCCGCCGTCGCATCGGTGAACGCGCCGCGCTCGTGTCCGAACAGCTCCGCCTCGAGCAGCGAGGCGGGCAGACCCGGGCAGTCCACGGTCACGAACGGATCCCGGCGCCTGGGTCCGAGCGCGTGCAGGGTGCGCGCGACCAGATCCTTGCCGGTTCCCGTCGCGCCGACGACCAGTACGTTCGCGTCGGCGCGGGCGTAGCGCTTCAGGTCGGCGACGAGCGCGCGCATGGGCGCGCTCCGCGCCACCAGACGGGGGACTACCCCAGCGCCGGCGCCGGCGTCTCGATGATCCCGGTGATGTCGATCGTCGCGGCGCTGCCCCACAGGCGTTCGAGTCCGTAGAACCGGCGCGTCTCGGCGCCGAAGATGTGGACGACGAAATCGAAGAAGTCCAGCAGGACCCACTCGGTGCGGTCGTAGCCCTCGGTGTGCGCCGGCTTCACGCGCGCCTTCGCCAGCGCCTCCTCGATCGCCTCCGCGATGGCCTTGATCTGCCGCGGGTTCGTGCCGGTCGCGATCACGAAGAAGTCCGTGAACCCGGCGGCGCGCCGCAGATCGAGCAGCACGATGTTCTCGGCCTTCTTGGATGCGGCGGCCTGGATGGCCGTCACCACGTCCGGCGGCAGGTTCGCGCGCGACGCCGGAACGCCGGTCAGCGGCTCCACCTCCGGCCCACGGGTTTCCGGCACGACCGGTCGCCGATCGACCGGGACTTTCGGCCTCGCACGCGTCGCGGCGCGGGGCTTCGTGGTTCTCCGCGCGGCCCGCTTGCGCGCCGCGTCACTCTTCTTCGTCGTCTTTCGTTCAGGCTGGCTCTTGCTCATGCAACGCGTCTGCCGCCTCGTGCGACGGGGCGGCCGGGAAATGAGAACGCGACCCGGGGCGGTACAGCCCGTGCCGCAGGATGTGCTGTTCGACCAGCGACGGCGTGAGCCCGGCGATCGGGCGTCCCGCCGCGACGGCGTCGCGGATGCCGGTGGCCGACACCTCCGGCGTCTCCGCATCGATCAGCCAGATCACGGGTTGCGCCGCCTCGAGCTGCCCGCCCTGCGCCCCGGCGGACACGTCGCGCATGCGATCGGCGAGCGACGGCATCTCCGCGCGCAGCGACGACGCCCGGCGTCCCGCGCGCGAGACCACCACGAAATGCGCCTGATCCAGCAGCGCGGGGTAGTGGCGCCACGTGGCGATTTCTGCGAAGGCGTCGGCGCCGGTGACGAAGAAAAGCTGCGATCGCTCCCAGCCCTCCGCGGCCAGGCGCGCGAGCGTGTCGGTGGTGAACGAGACCTCGCCGCTCCGCAGCTCGCGGTCGTCGGCGATCAGCCCGTCGGCGTGCGCGATGCCGAGCGCGACCATCGCGAAGCGATGCTCCGCCGAGGCCTGCGGCCGCATCGGACGATGGGGCGGCACGTATGCGGGGATGAGGTGCACGCGCTCGAGCCCGAGCGCCTCGCGCGCGGCCAGGGCGCCCGCAAGATGCCCGTTGTGGATTGGGTCGAAGGTGCCGCCAAGAAGGCCCAGCCGGCCGCGCCCGCGCATCTGGGGTCAGGATACCCCAATTGCCCGGGCGCGGCCCGCCGTGGCGTCCGCTGCAGCGCGGCCGTCACTCGTCCGGTTCGGCGTGGCGATCCGCGCGCGCCGGCGCGGGTATCTCCGCGCGCATGGCTGCGATGTGCGCCCAGGCGGCTTCGAGCAGCGGCTGCACGCCCGTGCCGGCGACGGCCGAGATCCTGAACGTCGGCAGTCCCAGCGCAGCGGCGCGCGCCTCGAGTCGCCGGACCGGCTCGTCGTCGGTCACCGCGTCCATCTTGTTGGCGGCGACGATCTGCGGCTTCGCGGCCACCGCGGGATCGAAGAGCTCGAGCTCGCGGCGCACGACGTCCAGATCCTCGGCCGGATCGCGGGCCGACAGCCCCGAGACGTCGATGACGTGCACCAGCACCGCCGTGCGCTCGATGTGCTTCAGGAACCGGTCGCCGAGGCCATGCCCCCGGTGCGCCCCCTCGATCAGCCCCGGCACGTCCGCGACGACGAAGCTGCGATCGTCGCTCAGCGTGACGACACCCAGGTTCGGCGTGAGCGTCGTGAACGGGTAGTCGGCAATCTTCGGGCGAGCCGCGGAGATGCGCGAGATGAGCGTCGACTTGCCGGCGTTCGGGAACCCGACGAGGCCGACGTCGGCGAGCAGCTTCAGGTGCAGCCGCACGTACCGCTTCTGTCCCGGCAGCCCCGGCTGCACCTTGCGCGGCGCGCGATTGGTGGAGGTCGCGAAGTGCGCGTTGCCCAGCCCGCCCTTGCCGCCGCTCGCGACGCACACGCGCTGACCTTCTTCGGCGAGATCGGCCAGGAGCGTCCAGTCCCCGCGGGGCAGATCGTCGTCGCCGAGCCGTCCGTCGCGGCCGATCCGGGCGAGATCGTCGGGTTCGATCGGGCGCGCGTAGACCAGGGTGCCGACCGGAACGGCGAGCTCGAGATCGCGGCCGGCCGCGCCCGACTTGTTGCGCCCCTGCCCGCTGCGGCCGCGCTCGGCCGCATGCTCCGGATGGAAGCGGTAGTTGACCAGCGTGTTGACGTGCGGGCTCGCGACCACCCAGACCGCGCCGCCTGCGCCGCCGTTGCCGCCGTCGGGGCCACCGCGCGGCACGAACTTCTCGCGCCGGAAGCTCAGCGCGCCGCGGCCGCCGTCCCCCGCCTCGACGAGGATCTCGACTTCGTCGACGAACGCCATGGATCGGAGTGGAAGAGCGGAGACGAAAACGGGCGGCGCTGCCTTCGCATCGCCGCCCGGGAACTGTGCCGGCCGGAGCGATCCGGCCGTGGCGGGCCGGGCTGTGCTACGCCTCGGCTTCGGTGGCGGGGAGCGGGTGCACGCTGATGTAGCGCCCGCGTGCGCCGTGGTCCTCGAACTTCACGCGGCCGCCGATCTTCGCGAAGAGCGTGTCGTCCTTGCCGAGGCCCACGTTGAGGCCGGGGCGGAAGCGACGTCCGCGCTGGCGCACGAGGATCGAGCCGCCGGTGACGATGTTGCCGTCGAACTTCTTCACGCCGAGCCGCTGCGCGTTGCTGTCGCGGCCGTTGCGTGAGCTGCCCTGTCCCTTCTTGTGTGCCATGACTACACCACGATGTCCTTGATGCGGAGGCGCGTGTAGACGCTGCGGTGCCCGCGCGTCCGGCGCATGCCCTTGCGGCGCTTCTTCTTGAAGACGCGGATCTTCGGCCCCTGCGTCTCCCCTTCGACGACCGCGACCACCCGCGCGCCGTTCACGTACGGCGTGCCGGCGACGATCTCGCCTCCGTCCTTCGCGACGAACAGGACCGAGGTGACGGACACTTCCTCGCCGGCCGATCCGGCGAAGTGGTCGACGTCCACGACCTCGCCCGGCGAAACCCGCAGCTGGCGGCCGCCGCTCTGAATGATTGCGTACACGATGTGTCTCCCTCGAGCCGGGGACCCGGCCATTCCTGGGGCCACGCCGGACGTGCCGGGCAGCCGGACCGGGACAAACAACTGATTATAGGGGGAAACCGGCCCGGCGGCAAGCAAATCCCGGCCGTTCAGCCCGTCGGCTCGCACGCCGGCCGCCGCCAGGCGGCTATTTCAGCAGAATGCGCGAACCGCGGATCTTCTGCGTGCTGAGCGTGCTCAGGAAGCTGGGCACGAGCCGGTCCATCAGCTCGAAGTACGACGACAGCGCCGGCGTCGCCTGCTGCGGGCTGTAGAGGATCTCCTCCCGGAACGTCTCCGAGTACAGCGTCGCGCCGGTCCGGCCGTCGATGAACACGAACTTCGGCCGGAGAATGAACCCCTTCCGCTCCATGTAGGTGCGGACCGGGACGACGCGCCGGCGGCCGAGCTGATCGAAGTACTCCTGCTCCCGCTGCACGAAACCGGACCGGGCGTGCGGGATGAAGAGCACGGAGCCGGTCACGATGAGCGGGCTCTGGAACTCCTCGCCGATCTTCTTCCAGTACGCGACGTTGGCGAAGATCGTCTCGAGCGGCTCCAGATCCTTCTCGTCGCGGATGCGGACCGTGGACGCATCGCCGGACGCGACGACTCCCGGGTCCTGGCTCTGGCCGTTGCCGACGGCTTCGGCGCCGTCGCCGGCCGGCGAGCCGTTCCCGTTCGTGCCCGCGGCGCCGTCCTGGATCGTCTGCTGATCGAGCGCGATCTCCAGCAGCGGCAGCACGTCGGCGTCGATGACCCGGAGACTCGACTTCGAGCGGAGCTGGCTGCGGAGCAGCCGCACGGTCTCCAGGTTCGCGTCGACGTCCTCGGACCCGCCGGCGAGGAAGCCGGCGATGAGCACGCGCTGGAATCCCGAGACGTCCATCTTCGGCTGGATGGGCGTCTCGATCGGCACTTCGTAGAAGCTCGTGCAGGCGCCAACGACCAGCGCCAGCACGAGACTAGCGGCTGCGGCTGCGGGTCGCACGGTCGTTGATCTCCCTGAAGAGCTCGTAATTCTGCCGGACCATCTGGTTCTGCGGGTCGAGCTCGAGCGCCTTCTCGTAGGCTTCGCGGGCCTTCTCGAACTCTCCCTCGTGCTCGTAGCCGATCGCGAGGTTGTTGAACGCGGCGGCGTAGCCGGGGTCGACGCGGGTCGCCTGCTCCCAGCGGTAGATCGCTTCCCGCCACAGGCCCTTCTGCGCGACGGAGATGCCGAACTCGACGTACTTCTTCGCGCGGTCCCGGGCGTCATCGGCCGCTGCAGGGACCGCCACGAGCCCGGCGAGGAGCACCGCGGCGAACAATCGTCGAATCATCACGGGAACAACCCCACTATAGGACTGCCAATACCATGACGCAAGGCGAATCCCTCGCCGCGTTCCGGAGGCTCGTCGGTCGCTGCGCGCGACACGGGGCCTGATGGAAGAGCAAGCCTTATACCACGCCACGACGGTTCTGAACGCGCGCAATCCTGCAGGATCCGACGCATCGACGGCCGCGCTGTTTGTTTCGGGAGACGTAACCGCTCTACAATACGTCCTGCATGGAGGTCGGGCGGGAGAAAGTCCCGTGGACCTCGTCGATCTCGTCGCGCTGACGTTTGCTCCTGCCGCACGCAGCCGCCTCGTCCAGGCGGTGGACTTCGCCGAACAGACCAGCCTCCCTCTCGAGAGCGCCCTCGAATATCTGACGTTCACCCGCGCGCCGGGGCCGTTGCGCGAGGCCGCCGACCGCGCGCTCCGCCGCGCGGCGCGGGCCGGGCTGCAGCCGCTGCCGCGCGACAGCCCGTCGTATCCGCCGCGTCTCCGCGAATTGCCGGACCATCCGCTCGTGCTCTGGATCGACGGCGACGTGTCCGTCCTCCGCCGCCAGCTGGTCGCCGTGGTGGGGTCGCGCCGCGCCTCCCAACTGGCGCTCGACGTCGCCCGGCGGCTGGCGTCGGACCTGGCCGCCGTCGGCCTGGGGGTCGTTTCCGGGCTCGCGCGGGGCTGCGACGGCGCCGCGCACCGGGGCGCGCTCGACGGGGGAGGCGTCACGGTCGGCGTGCTCGGCTCGGGCGCCGACGTGATCTACCCGCCCGAACACGACGCGCTGGCGGCCGCCATCGTCCGCGGCGGCGGCGCGGTGGTGAGCGAGCTGGCGCCGGGGACGCCGCCGCTGCCGATGCACTTCCCGCTGCGCAACCGGATCATCAGCGGGCTGTCGCGCGGCGTGGTGGTGATCGAGGCCGGTGCCCGCAGCGGATCGCTGATCACGGCCTCGTGCGCGGCGGACCAGGGGCGCGAGGTGATGGTGGTGCCCGGCTCCGTGCTGGCCGGACGCAACCGGGGCGGACACCAGCTCATCAGGGACGGCGCCGCGCTCGTCGAGACGGGCGAGGACGTGCTCGCGGTGCTGGTGGGAGCTCAGCCCGGTGGCGTACCGGGACCGGAGAGCAGTGACGACCAGCCCACGGGCGATCCGGTGCTGGACGTGCTCGCCGTCGACGACCCGCTCGACCTCGACCGGATCTGCGCGCTGACGGAGCTGCCGGCTCCCCGGGTGCTCGCATCGCTGGCCGCCCTCGAGATGGCCGGACGCGTCCGGCGTCAAGCCGGCGGGCGGTTCGTCAGGACGGGCAGATAGAGGCCGATCCGGGCGGGACCGGAAGGGCCGGGCCTGGCCCGCGGCCCCCCGGGTACGGGGTGCCAGTCCGGGTGGAAACGGCCGAGAAGATCGGGAACCCGGCCGCTGGCAGGAGGAACCCGCGCCGGCGGGATGGTGTAACGTAGCTTTCGGCCCCAGCCGCCGGTCCGGTTCGCTGGGCCGGCCAGAAGTCTTTATGGCTAAACCACTTGTCATCGTCGAGTCGCCAGCCAAGGCACGCACGCTGGAACGCTTCCTGGGCGACCGGTACGCCGTCATGGCGTCCGTGGGCCACGTCCGCGATCTACCCGAATCGGCGGCTGAAATCCCCGAGCGCTTCAAGAAGGAACCCTGGGCGCGCATGGGAGTGGATACGCAGGGCGACTTCACGCCGATCTACGTCATTCCGTCGGACAAGAAGGCGAACGTCGCCAGATTGAAGTCGGCGCTGAAGGACGCGTCCGAGGTCCTGCTGGCCACCGACCCGGACCGCGAGGGGGAGTCAATCAGCTGGCACCTCAAGGAGGTGCTGAAGCCGAAGATCCCGGTGCGCCGCATCGAGTTCCACGAGATCACCGAGGAAGCGGTCAACCGGGCCATCGAGAACGCCCGCGACATCAACCAGAGTCTCGTGCGTGCCCAGGAGAGCCGGCGGATCGTCGACCGCCTGTACGGCTACTCCCTTTCGCCGGTGCTCTGGAAGAAGGTGCAGTCGAAGCTGAGTGCCGGGCGGGTGCAGAGCGTCGCCGTCCGCCTGCTGGTCGAGCGCGAGGAGGCCCGCCGCGCGTTCCGCGCGAGCGTGTACTGGGACCTCGAGGCGCGGCTGGCGGGCGAAGGGAAGGAGTTTGCCGCGACGCTCGTCCGGCTGGGCGACGAGCGCATCGCCACCGGCAAGGACTTCGATCCGGCAACCGGCGCCCTGCGCGCCAGGGGCGTGCGGCATCTGTCCGACGCCGACGCCGCGGAGCTGGCGCGGGTGGTGGAAGGCCGGCTCCCGTGGGACGTCACCGCCGTCGAGGAGAAGCCGGGCGTCGAACGGCCCGCGCCCCCCTTCACGACCTCGACGCTGACCCAGGAGGCCAGCCGCAAGCTCGGGTTCTCCACCGCCCGGACCATGCAGATCGCGCAGCGGCTGTTCCAGGGGGTCGAGATCGGCAACGGCGAGATCGAGGGGCTCATCACCTATCACCGCACCGACTCGACGACGCTGAGCGAGAAGGCGCTGAACGAGTCGGCGCGCGTGATCCGCGACCTGTTCGGGCCCGAGTACTACCAGGGGCCGCGCCGCTATCAGACGAAGGTCAAGAACGCGCAGGAGGCGCACGAGGCGATTCGCCCGACCGACTTCCGGCTCTCGCCGCAGCGGCTCGCCGGCATGCTCGACCCCGACGACCTGCGGCTCTACGAGCTCATCTGGAAGCGCACGATGGCCTCGCAGATGCCGGACGCCCGCGTGCGCAAGACCACCGTCGAGATCACGGCGGACGCAGGGGACGGCCGGAAGGCGATCTTCACCGCGTCCGGCAAGGCCATCGAGTTCGCCGGGTTCCGTCGCGCATACGTGGAAGGCAGCGACGACCCGCAGGCCGATCTCGAGGATCAGGAGACAATCCTGCCGGCGATGCGCGTCGGCGACCGGATCGCGCGCGACGGCGCGCCGCTGGTGCTGCGGGGCGTGGAGCCGAAGCGCCACGAAACCCAGCCGCCGGCGCGGTACACGGAAGCCTCGCTGATCAAGGAGCTCGAGGCGGCCGGCATCGGACGCCCGTCGACCTACGCGTCGATCATCGCGACGATCCAGAACCGCGGCTACGTCTTCCGGCAGGGGCGCGCGCTCGTGCCGTCGTTCACCGCCTTCGCGGTCACCCAGCTGCTGCGGCGGCATTTCACCGACTACGTCGACGTCGGGTTCACGGCGGAGATGGAGGAGGTGCTCGACGCCATCAGCAACGGCGAGCGCGACTGGCTGGAGTTCGTGCGGACGTTCTACCGCGGCGACGGCCGGCATGTCGGGCTCGAGGCGCTGATCGAGCAGAAGCAGAGCGAGATCGACTACCCGGCCATCGACGTCGGCGTCGACCCGAAGACGGGCGACTGGATCCGCGTGCGCATCGGCCGGTACGGGCCGTTCCTGCAGCGCGGCGAGGGGGGCGAAGGGAATACCGCGTCGCTGCCCGACGATCTGCCGCCGGCCGATCTCACGCTCGACGTCGCGCTGCAGCTGCTGGAAGCGAAGGCGCAGGGCCCGAAGAAGCTCGGGGACGATCCCGCCACCGGCCTTCCGGTCTACGTCATCGTCGGACGGTTCGGCGCGTACGTGCAGCTGGGCGAGACGCCGGAGAAGGGCAGCAAGGAGAAGCCGCGACGGGCGTCGCTCATGCCCGGCATGAGCGAGAAGACGATCACGCTGGAGCAGGCGCTCCAGCTGCTCTCGCTGCCGCGCGAGCTCGGCACGCATCCCGAGACGAAGCAGCCGATCCTCGCGGGCCAGGGGCGGTTCGGCCCGTACGTCAAGCACGGCGACGAGTTCCGCTCGCTGGACGAGGGAGACGACGTCTTCACGATCGATCTCGGGCGGGCGCTGGAGCTGCTCGCCGCGCCGAAGAAGTCGCGCCGCCGCCCGGCTGCGGCGAAGACGGTGCTGCGCGCGCTCGGCAACCACCCGCAGTCCGGCGCGCCGGTGAACGTGCTGGCGGGCCGCTACGGGCCGTACGTCACCGACGGCACGACGAATGCGTCGCTGCCGAAGAACCAGGATCCCGAGCAGGTCACGCTCGAGCAGGCGGTGGAGCTGCTCGCGTCCCGTGCCGGCGCCCCGAAGCGGACCACGCGGAAGCGCGCCGCGCCGGCCGGCGCCCGCAAGACGACGCGCAAGCGCGCGACGGCATAGAAGTAAAGAGAAGGATGTGGCCGGGACTCCGGTCCCGCATGGAGAGATGATTCGAATCATCGGCGGTGGTCTCGCCGGCTCCGAGGCCGCCTGGCAGGCGGCCTCGCGAGGCGTGCCGGTCACGCTCTACGAGATGCGCCCCGTCCGTCCGACGGCCGTCCACAAGACGGATGGGCTCGCCGAGCTGGTCTGCAGCAACTCCTTCCGCGGCGACAAGCTCGACAACGCGGTCGGGCTGCTCAAGGAGGAGATGCGCCGGCTCGGATCGGTGGTGATGTGGGCGGCCGATCGTGCGCGCGTGCCGGCAGGCGCCGCGCTCGCCGTCGACCGCGAACGCTTCTCGCAGCTCGTCACCGACGCGATCGCCTCGCACCCGCTGATCACCGTCGTCCGGCAGGAGATCGACCGCATTCCCGAGCCGGACGGGCGCGGCCCCTGGATCATCGCCACGGGCCCGCTGACCTCCGACGCGCTCTCCGCCGACATCGTCCGGTTCGTCGGCGCGGAGCACCTGTCGTTCTACGACGCGATCAGCCCGATCGTGCTCGCCGAGACAATCGACCGATCGAAGGTGTTCCGGCAGAGCCGCTGGGATCGCAGCCTGCACGGCGCCGATGCGGACGATCCCCGCAGCGATCCGAAGCCGATGGGCCCCGGCAAGGTGGAGCCCGAGCCGGAGTCTCCGGGCCGGCAGAGGAAGGGCCCGGAGATCCCCGACGTGCCCCGCCGGGACGAGCCCGAGAGCCCGGCGCCGCCTCCTGACAAACCGCAGGGGCCCGGTACGCCGGAGCCCCCCGCGCGATCGCAGGCGTGCGGCGCGGACGAGGGGGACGGCGACTACCTGAACTGCCCGTTCACGAAGGACGAGTACGACCGGTTCTACGACGCACTGGTCGCCGCGGAGTCCGCGACGGTTCGCGACTTCGATCGTGCGGTCTTCTTCGAGGGCTGCCTGCCGATCGAGGTGATGGCCCACCGCGGCCGCGACACGCTGCGGTTCGGTCCGATGAAGCCGGTCGGATTGATCGATCCGCGCACCGGCCGGCAGCCGTACGCGGTCGTGCAGCTGCGGCAGGACAACCTCGCGGGGGACCACTGGAGCCTGGTCGGCTTCCAGACACAGCTCAAGTGGGGTGAGCAGGCGCGCGTGCTGCGGATGATCCCCGGGCTCGAGAACGCCGAGTTCGTGCGTTTCGGGATGGTGCACCGCAATACGTACATCAACGGGCCGACGGTGCTGCTGCCGACCTGGCAGACGAAGGCCCGACCCGATCTGTTCTTCGCGGGTCAGGTGAGCGGCGTGGAAGGCTACGTCGAGTCGGCCGCGTCCGGCCTGCTCGCCGGGATGTTCGCGGTCGACGTGTTGCGTGGCGTCCGGCCGGAACCGCTGCCCCGTACGACGGCAATCGGCGCGCTGGCCTTCTACGTCTCGCACGCGGACGCCAGGCACTATCAGCCGACGAACATCACGTTCGGCATCATGGCGCCGTTCGATCAGGGGCCAGGGGTCAGGGGCCAGGGGCCAGGGACCAGGGGGCAGGGGCCAGGGGGCAGGGGCCAGCGGCGAGGGCGGTCGCTCAAGGGAGCCGATCGCAAGCGCGCGCTGTCGGATCGCGCGCTCGAAAATTTGGCACAGTGGCTGCGGGGGCGCGAGGTCGCGCCGCAGCCGGGCGCCGGCTCGCATGCAGGAGCCCGCGCGTGAAGAGTCGCAGCGGCCGGCCGTCGCGCGGCGTTCGCCCCGGCCGGCACCCAGCGGCCGCGCGGGGCCGAACGCGCTTCTCACGCACTGCCGCATCCGAAGACGACGGGTCCCTGAGGGGTTACATCCGCGAGTTCATCGAGTTCCTGCGCTTCAACAGGAACGCCTCCGAGCACACCGCACGCGCCTACGAATCCGATCTCGATCAGTTCCTCACCGTCGTCGCGGCGGCGCAGGGCCGCCCCCGGCCGTCGCTCGGCCCCGCCGACTTCTCACCGGACAACGTGCGCCTGTTTCTCGGCGCGCTGTTCCGCGAGGGGCTGTCGCGCGCGTCGGCCGCCCGCAAGCTGGCGGCCGTGCGGACCTTCGCGCGCTGGCTGCGGCGCGAGGGCATCGTCGAGGAGGACCCGTCGGCGATGGCCGGCACGCCTCGGCGCGAGCAGAAGCTGCCGGTGCATCTGACCATCGAGGAGATGTCGAAGCTTCTCGAGACACCGGATCGGACGACGTCGCTCGGACGCCGCGACGCGGCGATTCTCGAACTGTTCTACGCGTCCGGCCTGCGCCTCGCCGAGCTGGTCGGCCTCGATCTCGACGATCTCAACCTGTCGGCGCGGATGGTGCGGGTGCTCGGGAAGGGACGCAAGCAGCGGCTCGTGCCCGTGACGGCGACCGCGGCGGAGGCGATTCGCGTCTATCTGCGCGACCGGGAGGCGATCCTCCGGGGCGAGCTGCTGCACGCGGGCGTGGACGAGGACCTCCCGGGTGGACGCGGACGCCGCGCGCCGGGCCGCGGAGAGCACCCGCTGTTCCTGAACTACCGCGGCGAGCGGCTCGGGCCGCGCAGCGTGCACCGGCTGGTGAAGAAGTACGTCGCGCTCTGCAGCGCGCGCTACGGCATCTCGCCGCACGCGCTGCGGCATTCGTTCGCCACGCACCTGCTGCAGCAGGGAGCCGACATCCGCGGCATCCAGGAGCTGCTCGGACATGCGCAGCTCAGCACCACCCAGCGCTACACCCACCTCGATGCGGCACACCTGATCGCGGTGTACCGGCAGGCGCACCCGCGGGCACGGAAGAGTTGAGCTCCGGGCTGACCTGATCCCCCGATCAGACCTGATTCGACCAGATCAGACCCGATCCGATTTGATCCCGCCTGTCACGTCTGCGGATGAGCGCCAGGGCGAGCAAGACACCGGCGAGAACGGATGCGAGGACGCCCAGCCACACGCCCGGCGCGACGATGGTCACGAGCGCGCAGAGCACCAGCAGGCTGAGGCCGCCGACTCCGGACACGGGGGTTCCTGTCAGATTGATGTCGCGCGGGCGGAGCAGCAGCCGGCGTGCCCGCACCACGGCGTCGGCCGGCTGGAGATCCACGAGGCGCAGCGGACGGATCTCCACCGTCGGTTCGAGCGACGCGGCGGCGATGGCGGCCAGCACCTGCCACCAGAGCCAGGCGCGTGACTGCCGGCGCTCGAACTCCTCGACGAGATCGCCGGCGAGCTCCTCACGGTCCGGGCCGAAACGCTCGAGCAGCGTGAGGGCGAGTCGTGGAACCCGGGGGCGCGTCATGTGAGTCCCTCCTGCAGCTGGGGCACGCCGTGCCACAGCGCCGTCAGCGCCTGCCGGGTGTCCCGGATTGCCCGCACGCCGCGCGGCGTGACCCTGAAGAAACGCTTCGCGCGCCCGCCGCGCTCCGGTGTCGGATCGCCGATCCGCGAGGAGACGAGCCCCTTGCGCTCGAGCCGATCGAGTGCGGCGTAGGCCGCGCCCAGGAGCACGCGCCGGCCGCCGGTCGCCTCGATTTCCCGGGCGATCGGCACGCCGTACGCCTCGTCGCCGATGCGCAGGATCGCCAGGAGAATCATCAGTTCGAAGTCGGTCAGGAGCAGCGGCCGCATATTTTCATCAAATATGAATTAAATCCCCGGCCGCGTCAAGCTGAACAGGGCGGCGAAGGGGACCTGCCCCTGCGATTTGACGGAACGTCCCCGAAGCTCGACGATCGTCACGACGAGCCCCGACATGCAGCCCGGGATCCGCACCGCCCTTCGGCCGCCGGCGGCGGCCAGCCGCCAGCAGGCCGACGTGTTCTTCCGGACGACGGCCGCGCCGCTCGTCCGCGGGAATGCGGTCCGGGTGCTGCTGGACGCCGAGGAGAACTATCCCGCCTGGCTCGACGCGATCCGCTCGGCGCGCGACACGATCCACCTCGAGATGTACATCGTCCACAACGACCGCGCGGGCCGGGAGTTCCGCGACGCGCTGGTCGCGAAGGCGCGCGAGGGGGTCGCGGTGCGCGTGCTCTACGACTGGTTCGGCGCGCTGCGCCCGAGCTCCTTCCGGTTCTGGCGGCCGCTCGTGGCCGCCGGCGGCGAGGTGCGGCAGGTCAACCCGCTGCGCATCGACACGCTGGCGGCCGTCGGCAGCCGCGATCACCGCAAGCTGCTGACCGTCGACGGCCGGGTCGCGTTCATCTCGGGACTCTGCATCGGCGACGACTGGCGGGGCGATCCCGCGCGGGGCGTGCCGCCGTGGCGTGATACGGGTGTCGAGCTGCGGGGTCCCGCCGTGAGCGAGGCGGAGTACGCCTTCGCGTCCTCGTGGGCGACGTGGGGAGACGGGCTGCCGCCCGGGACCGTCCCGTCGCGCGGCGAGCTGCCGGTCGACGGCGACGTCGACGTCCGGGTGATTCCGACGTCGCCCGAGCGGACGTCGATTTATCGGCTGGAACTGGCGGCGCTCGGGTTCGCGCAGGAGCGCATCTGGCTGACCGACGCCTATTTCATGGCGACGCCGGCCTATCTCGAGGCGCTGAACGCGGCGGCGCGTCAGGGGGTGGACGTGCGGGTGCTGCTGCCGCACAACAGCGACGTGCCCTGGGTGGCCAACGTCTCGCGGACGTTCTACCGCCGGCTCCTGGAGGCGGGTGTGCGAATCTTCGAGTGGAACGGGCCGATGCTGCACGCCAAGACGGCGGTGGCGGACGGCCGCCTGGTCCGCATCGGGTCCACGAACCTCAATGTGTCGAGCTGGATTGGCAACTGGGAGCTCGACGTGCTTGTCGAGAACGAGCCGATCGCCGCGTTCATGGAGGAGGTCTTCCTTCGCGATCTGGCCGACTCCACCGAGATCGTCATCGACGAGCGGCAGCGCGTCCGGCTCCGCAGCGCGCAGCCGCCGCTGCCGCGCCGCTCGCCGCACCGCCCGGGGCGCCGCCTGTCGAGAGCCGTCGGCGGCAGCGCCAATCGCGTCATCAAGGACGTCGCGCTCGCCGGCGCCGTGCTCGGGACGACCGTGCGCGGCTACCGCGTGCTCGGACCGCAGGAGGCCGGCTCGCTGGCCACCATCGCGTTCGCGGTGCTCCTCGTCGCCGCCGTCGGGCTCCTGTGGCCGAAGGTGATCGCGTATCCGATCGCCGGTCTGGCCGGCATCATCGCGATCAGCTTCTTCGCGCGCAGCTGGAAGGCGTGGCGGAGCGGACAGAAACAGGAAACGGGGAACGAAAAACAGGAAGGGCGACGAGCGCGGCCGTGAGGTCGCGGGCCGCCCTTCCCGTTTTCCGTTTCCCGTTCCCCGTTTCCCTTACTGCTCCAGATACAGCCCGAGCTCCGTCAACGCGGGGCTCGCGGCGGCGCGCGTGATGCGCAGCCGCACGCGGTCGGTCATCACGGGACGGTCGAGCCGCAACAGCCGCGACGGCCCGATCGTCGTGCCGCTCGCTATCGGTACCCAGGCCGGATCCTGCCAGGCCTCGACGGTGAAGGCCTCGACGCGCTGGCCGAACTGAATGGCCTCGCGCAGCTTGATCACGGAGAACGTGACGGGACCGGGCAGGTCGAGTCCGATCGTCGCTTCACGTACGCCGTCGTTCGCCGCCCAGTACGTCGACCGGTCGTGATCGATCAGCCGTTCGGGGCCGTACGCCGGGTCGACGCCGCGGATGTCGGTGGCGGCGACGCGCGCGCCGGCCGCCAGGTCGACGGCGAACGTGCGCCGGACCAGGTCGTGGAAGCCCTCGAGCGCCGCCGCGTCGACCTCGTGGATGCGGCCGCGCCGATCGGGCGGCACGTTGAGCAGCAGGCTGCATCCGCGCCCGACGGACTTGAAGTAGAGGTCGAAGAGCTCCGCGGCCGTCTTCACCTTCCCGTTCTCCGCCTCGTGCCAGAACCAGCCCGGGCGGATCGAGACGTCGCACTCCGCGGGAATCCAGCGGCTGCCGTTCTGGTGCCCGGTGGGGCTGTCGGCCGTACGGACGTGGCCCGGGGCCGGCACGCCGCCGTCCGGTCCGGCCGGCTCGAACGGCGCCCAGTTCGTCTCGCCGGCGATGCCCTTCTCGTTGCCGACCCAGCGGATGTCCGGGCCGACGTCGCTGAAGATCACGGCGCCCGGCTGGAGCGACCGCACGAGGTCCCACGTGCGCGGCCAGTCGTAGTAGGTGCGCGGGTCGATGCGCCGGGTCTCGCGGGCGCCGCCGTAATAGCCGTCGCCGCCGTTGGCGCCGTCGTGCCAGACCTCGAAGATCGGGCCGTACCCGGTCAGCAGCTCGCGGAGCTGCGCGCGGTACACGTCGACGTAGGCCGGCGTCCCGTACTCCGGATGATTGCGGTCCCACGGCGACAGGTAGACGCCGAACGTCAGTCCGTGCCGCCGGCAGGCCTCGGCGATCGCCTGCACGACGTCGCCGCTCCCGTTCTTCCACGGGCTCGCGGCGACGGAGTGCGCCGTGGTGCGGGTGGGCCACAGGCAGAAGCCATCGTGGTGCTTCGCCGTGAGGATGGCCCCCTTCATCCCGCCGCGCTTCAGCGCGGTGACGATCTGGTCGGCGTCGAAGTCGGTCGGATTGAAGGTGTCCGGGCTCTCGTCGCCGTAGCCCCACTCGCGGTCGGTGAACGTGTTGATGGAGAAATGGAGGAAGGCGTAGGTCTCGAGCTCGTGCCACTCCAGCTGGCGCGGGGACGGCACGGCGCCGTGCGGGGAGGGCGGCGGCGTACCCGCCGCGCCGAGTGCGAGCGCGGCGGGGAGAGCGAGGACCAGGAGTCGGGGCATGCCCCGACCCTAGCAGGGAGACCCGTCTCCTGTCATCAGCTTCCCGGCGCAGTCACGAAGGCGCCGCCGGGATCCATCTCCGCCGGCTGGCTGCGACGCCCGCGCGGGAACTCGATGTTGAGCGTCTTGATCTTGTAGTTCATCACGCGCGGGCTGATCGACAGCAGCTCCGCCGCGTCCTTCTGCACCCAGTTCGACATCCGGAGCGCCTCGACGAGCGCCGCCCGCTCGATCTCCTCGAGCGGAATGCCGGAGGGGGGAATCTTCACCGGCGACTGCGCGTCCCGCGCCGACTGCGTGGTCGCGACCTCGCCGAGCCGCAGGTCGTCCGCCGTGATCTGCACCCCTTCGGTCAGCAGCATCGCGCGCTCGATCGCGTTCTCGAGCTCGCGGATGTTGCCGGGCCAGTTGTAGCGCATCAGCAGCTTCGTCGCCTCGTGGTCCAGGCCGTCGATCTTCTTCTTCAGCTCGCCCGCGAACCGCTTGATGAAGAAGGTGGCGAGCGCCTGGACGTCCTCCTTGCGCTCGCGCAGCGGCGGCATCTCGACCGTGACGACGTTGAGCCGGTAGTACAGATCCTCGCGGAACTGGCCGGCCGCGACCATCGCCGGCAGATCGCGGTTCGTCGCCGCCACCAGCCGCACGTCGACCCGCAGCGTCCTGGTGCCGCCCAGCCGCTCGAACTCGTGCTCCTGCAGCACGCGCAGGATCTTCGCCTGCGTGCTGGGGCTCATGTCCCCGATCTCGTCGAGGAACAGGCTGCCGCCGTCGGCCTGCTCGAAGCGGCCGATGCGCTGCTTGTCCGCGCCGGTGAACGCCCCCTTCTCGTGCCCGAAGAGCTCGGACTCGAGCAGGTTCTCCTGCAGCGCGGCGCAGTTCACCTTGACGAAATTGCGGTTCGACCGCAGCGAGTTGTGGTGAATCGCTCCGGCGATGAGCTCCTTGCCCGTGCCCGTCTCGCCGCGGATGAGCACGGTGGTGTTGCTCTTCGCGACCTTGCGCACGATCGCCAGCACGCGCTGCAGCGCGCCGGAGCTGCCGATGATGTGATCGAAGTTGTAGATGTCCTGCTGCGTGTGCCGGAGATAGTCCAGCTCGTTGCGCATGCGACGGAGCTCGAGCGCCTTCTCGATCTTGAGCTCCATCTCCTCGATTTCGAACGGCTTCTGCACGTAGTCGAAGGCGCCGACCTTCATCGCCTCCACCGCCGTGCTGACGGATCCGAACGCCGTCATGAGGATGACGGCCGTCGTCGGATGCAGCGCCTTCGTGGTCCTGAGGACCTCGATGCCGTCGCTGCCCCCCATCTTCAGGTCGCTGAGGACGACGTCGTAGTAGCTCTCGTGCAGCTTCTCGATCGCCGCGTTGCCGTTCGGCGCCTCGTCGACGTCGTGCCCCACCTCCTGGAGCGCGCGCACGAGCCCGCGCCGCAGCGCGTCGTGATCGTCAGCAATGAGGATGCGACCCATGCGACCCCAGCCTCTCTCCACCCATCCCGTCCGCAGGCGTCACGCCTGCTGGAACCACTCCGCGTCGGCCGCCGAGACCGGCAGCGTAATCGTGAACCGGGTGCCCTGGCCCGGCGCCGTCTTGACGTCAATCCGTCCGTCGTGCGCGTCGATGATCTTCCGGACGATGGCGAGCCCCAGGCCGGAGCCCTGTGCCTTCGTCGTGAAGAACGCGTTCCAGACGCGGTCCTGCAGCTCCGGCGGGATGCCCGGCCCGTCGTCGCCCACCTGGACCACGATCGTCGGGACGTGCGGCGCCGGCCCGCCGGGCTCGTGGTTCTCCCCCTCCATCGCGCCGACCGAGGCCGAGACGCGTACGCAGCCCGTCCCCCCGAGCGCCTCGAAGGCGTTGATCACGAGATTCGTGAACACCTGACTGAGCTGGTGCTCGTCTCCCTGTATCGGCGGCAGGTCGTCGGGAATGTCCATCTCGACCTCCGTCGCCCCGCGCGACGCCTTGCTCTCGGCCATGACGACGGCCGTATGCAGCACGGGCCCGAGCAGGGTTCGTCCCCGCTCGAGCCGCACGGGCCTGACGTAGTCCAGCATCTCCACGACCGTCGCGTTGGCCAGCTTCGCCTCGTTGATGATGTCGGTGATGAGCGACTGGACGTCGTTGGAGTCACCCACCTTGCGCCGCAGCAGGCCCGCCATCACCTCGATGCCCGCCAGCGGGTTCTTCAGCTCGTGCGCCATGGCCGCCGCCATCTCGCCGAGCGCGGCGAGCCGGTCGCGCAGCCGCTCGCGCTCCTCGAGCTGCTCCACCCGCGTCAGGTCCTTGAAGAACAGCGCGGCCCCCTCGACGGCGCCGTCCTCGTTCCGGATGTGGGCGAGCGTGTAGCCGATCACCCTCCCGGTCGCCTTCAGGCGCAGCTCCACCCGGTTCGGCAGGTGCTCCAGCTCGAAGGCGCTGCCGATCACGCGGACGACGTCCGGGTGCATCCGCAGGACCTCGGCGTACGAGCGCCCGATATCTCCGGAGTCGGGTCGGAGGCTGAAGATCCGGTACCCCTCCTCGTTCATGACCGCCAGGCTGCCGTCCTTCGTGACGGCCAGCACGCCGTTCCGCATGCTGGCCACCATGTCGCGGAAGAAGCGGTCCCCGACGTGCGCCGCAAAGGCGCGCCGGCGGGGATCACGGCGTGCGGCGGACGCACGGCTCTCCGCTTCGGGCGAGGGACGCGGCCAGTCCCGGCCGCCAGCAGGCGGCTGGGGCATCAGCGGACCCTGGGGAGACGGTCTGTCCAGTACAGCCCTGGACGCAGCGATTTGTTCGGCACGCCAGGCTCATCCGCAAGGCGCGTGCCGCATGGCGGAGACCCGGAAGGGAGTGCAATCCCGCAGAAAACTGTAAGCGATGGTCGGAAAGCTGACGCGGGATGTCAAAGCGGGATTACAGAACTGACGCAAAGTTACAGTTCTGTAAACCGATGCGGCATGGGAACGGGGCCGCCGGGGCGTCAGGCGCTGTCGGCGGCGGCGACCTCGGACAGCATTTCCCACTGCTGCATCAACTCGCCGACTTCCCACATCAGCGCCTGGTGGCGGTCGATGACGGGCTGCGCCTCGTCGCGGTTCTCGTAGAAGCCCGGCGCCGCCATCTGTGCTTCGAGCGTCCGGATCGATTCCTCGCGCTCCGCGATGCGCGCCTCGATCTCGGCGATGCGCGTCTGGCGCGCGCGGCGCTCCTTCTCGCGCTTGCGCGCTTCGGCCTGTTCGCGCTTGCGGGTCTCGTAATCGGGCTTCGCGGATCGGGCGCTCGACGGCTCGGGCTGCCCCGTGCGCGCATCCGTTGCCGAGCCGCGCGCCGGCGTCCGATTCCCGGCCCCTGATCCCTGCCCCCTGGCCCCTGCTCCCTGCCCCCTGGCCCCTGCTCCCTGCCCCCTGGCCCCTGATCCCTGACCCCTGGCCCCTGATCCCTGCCCCCTGGCCCCTGCTCCCTGACCCCTGGCCCCTGATCCCTGACCCCTGGCCCCTGATCCCTGACCCCTGGCCCCTGATCCCTGACTGACCCCTGACTCCTGGCCCCTGGCCCCTGCTTCCTGGCCACCACCCATCCAGTCCGCCGCGTGGTCCTTGCGCCAGAGGAACTCCTGGTACGTGCCGGGGAACGACTCCGCCTTCCCGTTGCCGATCTCGATGATGCGCGTCGCGAGCCGCTCGACGAAGTAGCGGTCGTGCGAGACGAAGATGAGCGTGCCGCCGTAGTCGACCAGCGCGTCGAGCAGCACGTCCTTCGAGTCGAGATCGAGGTGGTTGGTCGGCTCGTCGAGCAGCAGGAGGTTGGACGGCCGCAGCAGCATGCGCGCGACCGCCAGGCGCGTCCGCTCGCCGCCCGACAGCACGCCCGCCCGCTTGTAGACGTCGTCTCCGGAGAAGAGGAATCCGCCGAGGATGTTGCGGATGGCGGGCACCATGTGCACCGGCGACCCGGACACCAGCGTCTCGTAGACCGTCAGGCCCGGATCGAGGCGCACGGCCTCGTCCTGCGCGAAGTACTCCAGCACGACCTGGTGGCCGAGCCGGCGCTCGCCGTGGTCGGGCGTTTCCTCGCCGGAGAGCATGCGCATCAGCGTGGACTTGCCGGCGCCGTTCGGGCCGACCAGCGCGATGCGGTCGCCGCGCTCGATGTGGAGCGAGATGTCGTCGAAGACGACCAGCGGCCCGTAGGCCTTGCGCACGTGCTTCAGTTCCAGGACCGTGCGTCCGCTCTTCGGCGCGGCGGGGAAGGTGAAGTGCACGCGCTTGCGCTCGGGCGGCACCTCGATGGGCACGATCTTCTCGAGCATCTTGATCCGGCTCTGCACCTGGGCCGCCTTCGTGGCCTTGTACCGGAACCGGTCGATGAACAGCTTCACCCGCGCGATCTCGTCGTCCTGCTCCTTCTTCGCCGCGCGCAGCCGTTCGATGCGCGCGTCGCGCTCGACGAGGTAGTCGCTGTAGTTGCCGTGGTAGTCGGTGATCGTCCGCAGGGTCAGATCGGCGATGCGCGTGACGACCGCGTCGAGGAAGAAGCGGTCGTGCGAGACCAGGATCACGGCGTGCGGGTACTCGCGCAGGTAGCTCTCGAGCCAGTTGCGCGCTTCGAGATCGAGGTGGTTCGTCGGCTCGTCGAGCAGCAGCAGCCCGGGCCGGCCGAGCAGCAGCTTCGCCAGCGCCAGCCGCATCTGCCAGCCGCCGGAGAACTGCTCGGCGGGGCGGTCGAAGTCGGCGCGGCTGAAGCCGAGGCCGGTGAGCACCGCCGCGACGCGCAGGTCGATGGTGTAGCCCTCGCCCAGGCGGAAGCGATCGCTGAGCTCGCTGTAGCGATCGAGCATCGCGGCCTGCTCGTCCTCCGTGCCGTCGCCGGCGGCCATGCGCTCCTCGAGCGCGTGCATCTCCGCCTTCATCGCGAGCAGTGGCGCGAATGCCTGACTGGCCTCTTCGAAGACCGTGCGGCCGGCGTGCTCGAGGCCATCCTGCGGCAGGTAGCCGATGGTGAGCCCGGACGGGCGGACGACCGTGCCGCTGTCGGGCTCCTCGAGGCCGGCGAGCATGCGCAGCATCGTCGTCTTGCCGGCGCCGTTCGGCCCGCAGAGGCCGACGCGCTCGCGGTCGTCGATCTGCCAGGTGACGGAGTCGAGCAGGACGCGCTCGCCGAACGATTTCGAGAGGGCGGACAGCTGAATCATGCGGGCTGGTCGCGGCCGGCCGCGCAAGGCGCCGCACCGGCGCGCTCACGCGCGGGACGCGAACTGTCGATTGTACCACGCAGCCGTGTGCAGGCCCCGGGGCCGCCGGGCGGCGGTCGCCATCAACGACGCTGGTGTGCGTTCGAGTCCGTTCGATTTGCGCGCTCGTGTCGTTGTGCGCGGCCGCGGCGTTTCCTACGATCGAATCATGTCGTTCACGCGCGCGGCACTGGCCGCGCTCCTGCTCGTGCCGGCCGTCCCCGCCGTCGCTGCCGCGGAGACCGCGTCCGCCCGTCTCACCGTGTCGGTGCGGGTGGTCCGTCCCTGTCTGGTGGCGACCGCGGACACTGCGGTGCGTGTGTCGTGCGAACCGGGTCGAGACGGCGCCATGCGCGTGCAGGCCGATCGGCAGGCCCCCCGGATCGTCCGGCCGGACGCGTCCGGCGCGGTGCGCCTCGACGACGCGGCCGCTCGCCGCGTGACAATCGAGTTCTAGCACCCGCCTTCGCGCTGCGCGCTTCGGCGAGGCCCGCCCGCGCTCCCGTCGCCGACGCCGGCGGGACCTGATCTGACCTGATCCGCCAGCCGCGGCAAGTGTTCATTCACCCCGCGGCGAGGCGGGACCTGATCCGCCCGCGCTCCCGTCGCCGACGCGGGCGGGACCTGATCCGACCTGATCCGACCTGATCAGACCTGATCAGACCCGATCCGACCCGATCCGACCTGATCCGACCCGATCAGTATTCGACCGTCAGCATCACCGTATCGCTGTAGACGCCGGCGGCGACGTCCTGCCCGGGTGGCAGGCGTGCGAACACGGTGACGGTCAGCCACACGTTGTTCGGTTGGGGATTCTTGATGAAGAGGAACGACGTGCCGCCCGAGCCGTCGCCCCACACCTGCGTGAACGCGCCGTCCATGTACAGGTTGTAGGCCAGTCGCTCCGGCCCGTTGCGGAGCTCGCGCGTCGCGTACGTGCCGCTCGACCCGGGCGAGATCGTGATGCGGATGTCCTTGTCCCGCTGGCCGCACATGTACGAGATGGTCGCGGTCGAATCCGTCGGCGACGCATCGAAGACGTCGTAGGCGCCGAATGCGATGCTGTCGGCCGACACCGAGCAGTCCGCGTGCGCGTCGCCAGTGAGCAGGCCGAGCAGCGCGGCCGCCGCCAGGACGATGCGCACGCTCACCGGCCGGCCTCCGGCAGCGGGCGGCAGACGATCGTGCCGGCCCTGATCACCGGCGCGTCGGAAGCCGGGATGACGAGCGTCGCGGAGCACGTGCCGTCTCCGTGGATCAGCGAAGCCTGGTACGTGCCCGGCGGGAGCCCTTCGACGTAGAACACGCCGTCGAGGCCGAGCAGGGTCTCGACCACCGCCGCCTGTCCTTCTATCCGCAGCCGGGCGTCGAGCGCGTGCTGTCCGGCGAGCGCGGCCGGATCGCCCTCGATCGTGATGCGTCCGGTGGCACGCCAGTCGCGCTCGGCCGTGAACTCGGCGATCGCGCCGCCGCGGTAGGGCGGCGCGAGCAGCAGGCGATCCGTCGCGAGCGTGCGGTCGGGCGGCACGTCCTCGTCGGCGATGCTGATCACGTTCCCGTAGTACGCGAGCAGGTCGGGGAGCAGCAGGTCGCCGTGCCGATCCGTGCGTCCGACTTCCTGGTGGCTGACGTAGGCGCGGACGTTGTCGATGCCGGGCAGCCGCACGAGCGCGAAGCCGTCCCGCACGGGGCGGGATGGCAGCACGCGCCCGCCGATCGCGACGAGCGCGCCGCTGACCTGCGCGTAGCTGCCGCCGCTGCCGGTCGCCGCCTGGTGCACCGAGGCCTGGAGCCAGCGCGTCTGCGCGTGCAGCTCGCCGCCGAGCGTATCGGCCCCCTGCCGCAGGACCGAGGCCTGGACGCGGTAGCCGAGGCCGGGGCCGACGGGGAGCGCGCGCTGCACGTCCGCGACGAGCCGCTGGTCCTGCCCTGTCTGCTCCCAGGCGATGCTGGACGACGCCCGTGGTCCGAGCCCGACGGACAGCCCCGCGTACGCGCTCGTGGACCAGCGCCGTTCCTCGCGCGTCCGGTAGATGGACGCGAAGAGCGAGATCCCCGAGGAGAGCGACACGCTGCCCGTCACGCCGGCCCGCGCGGAACGCGGGTGCCCGCCGTGCGAAGCGTGGCGCTCCCAGCTCGCGCCCAGCGTGCTGCGGGCCGACGGGCGCAGGTGCGCCGAAGCGAGCAGGTCGCTCCGCGGGCGGCTCGCGCCGCGCCGCGTCGCGAGCGTCGCGTACTCCTCCGTGGCGCCGCGCCAGGCGAGCGAGAGGCCGCCACGGTGTCCGGAGTACTCGTACGTGAGCGAGGCGGCCGCGCCGGCCGTTCCCGCCTCGCGGCTCGCCGCGAGCGCGACTTCCACCGCGCCGGCCCGCCCGAGCTTCGCCGCCACAATCGGACCGGCGCTGACGAAGCCGCGCTCCGCCTCGACGCGGCCGCCGGCGGTGATCGTGTCGGTGATGCCGGTGCGGTGCACGGCGGTGGCGACCGGGCCGCCGTACGAGAACAGATCGGTGTGCGGACGCAGGCGCTCGACCCCGGCGGCGTAGTGATACTGGTGGAGACCGCGCGCCAGCACGGTCGCGGTCACGTACGACGAGGTGCCCAGCTCCTGGACGCCGCCGAACGCGTCGCGCACGACCACGCGCGTGTCGGAGGCGCCGGTCGGGAGCGCGACGTCGCTCAGCTCGTACGGGCCCGGCTGCACCTGCAGCGACCGCACGAGCTGGTTGTTCACGTACACCTCGAGCCGCGAGGGGGACGTCGCCATGCCGGTCAGCGTCGTGGTCGGGAACCGGATGAAGTAGGGATCGATCGAGAAGTCGCGCGACACGGACACGCCGGCCAGCTGCACGCCGCCGCCCAGCAGCCCCGTGGCCGCCACGGCGTCGCCGAGCACCCAGCGGCGCAGCCGATCGCGGTCATCGAACGTGAGGCTGGTCAGCCCTCGCGTGGCCGGCCGTCCCTCTGCCAGGAAGAGCGTCGACGTGACCAGCGCGGGACCCAGGGTCGCGCCGCTCTCGAGGCTCACCGACCGTGACGCCCCGGTTCCCCAGGACGCGCCGTAGTTCAGGAACGCGCTCGTCGCGCGGCTGTACGTGATTCCCGCGGGGCGCTGACGCTCGAACGCGAGGCGCGTGCCCCGGAAGAGCGACGGATCGGCGGTGATCGCCAGCGTCAGCTCGATCGGATCGAGCACGATGCGAGGCCGCGGCTCGATCGAGGACAGCCGCACGAGCACCCGTGCGCCGCGGGACAGCCGCTCGCCGCCGATGCGGACCAGCCCGGCGCGCTCGAGCGCCTCGACCTCCGCCCAGACCTCATCACCGTCCAGCAGGACGTACACGTCGCCGGCCGCCGCGGCGTTCACCGTGAGGGTGAGCACCGCCGGCGTGAACGGCCGATCGGCCGTGGACGCCCGCGCCACCGCGGCAAGCCCGCACAGGAGCGCGCAGGTTGCCGCGATCGTCCATCGCATGGCAGGGCTCCTCAGGAGCCGCAAAGTCCGCCCGGCGTCTCGACCCCGGACTCGAGGCGCACGGAGCCCACCACGACCTCGATCGCCGCCCGTCGAATCCGTGCGCAGTCCGTACCGGGGAACGCCAGCTCGAACCGCCGCGCGCCGCCGGCGAGCACGTACCACGCGTTCGGCGTCTCCTCGGCCACCGCGTCACCGGATGCGGTGAGGCCCCGCACGCGCACCTCGTCCGGAATGAAGAACACGTTGCCGGTGTTCGCGAGGGTGAACGACAGGCGGCCATCGCGCAGCCCGACATCCTGCAGCGCCGCGGCCGCGGACGGCCGGGCCGGCTGGACGAAGACCGGAATGCCGAGGCGCGTCAGCATGCGGACCGCCGCACCGCCGGAGCTGCCGCTCCCGGCGAGCTCCTCGACGTAGACCCGATACGAACGCTCCAGGGCGCCCGGCGTGCCGGTGAACGCGACGCGGATGCGCCGCGTCTCGCCGGGCGCCAGCGTGAGCAGGCCCGGGAACGCGACCAGGTCGTCAGCCGCGGACAGCTGCAGTTCGCCGGATTCCGACTGGCGCCACGCGTGCGCCGAGACCTGCAGCCTGAGCGCCTCGCCGCTGTCGTTCGTGATCGTCAGCAGCGCGCTCGTCGCCTGCGGCGTGAAGACGACGCGGGTGGGCGCGACGGAGAAGGTGGCGGCGGCCGCCGGAGCGGCCAGCAGAGAGACGACGAGCGTCAGGAGACTCGCGAGCTGGGGAAATCGCATGTCCTGTGCCGCAGCGCGCATGGTCGGTTGTCCTGCGCGCGCACGAAGTTGTCGACGCAGGGGAGCGGCGGCGCCGGACAACCCGGTCACCGCCGCCCGCCCGGATACGATCAGAAGTCTGCCGTGACCGTTACCGTGTCGGAGTAGTTCCCCGGCGGCACGTCCTGGCCCGCGGGAACCCGACCGTACACGCTGATGGCGCTGAACGCGCTGCTCGCCGCCGGGCCGTACGTCACCGTGTTCGCGGCGTCGTTCCAGACCGTGGAGCGCGAGCCGTCGGTGTAGAGCTCGTAGTTGAGGAACTCTCCACCGGCGGCCATCCGGCGCGAGCCTCCCGAGGCGTTGGTGCCCGGATCGAGCCTGAGGACGGCGGATCCGCCTCGCGTGCAGCGCACCTGGAACGATCCGTCCACATCGAGGGGCGTGGTGTCGTTGGTGGCAATGGGGTCGTAGCTGCCGAAATCGAGCGAGCCGGCCTGCACGAGGCAGTTGTTCGTCACGGTGGCAGTCACCGCGAGGTTGGCCGAGTGCGTGGCCGCCGTGGCCGGCTGTGTGATGTAGGCGCCGGCCAGGAGTGCGAGCGTTGCGCCGGTCCCAGCGAGGAGACGACGCGTCTGTTTACCCATGGTTCCTCCCTCGGGGCAATCCGCTCTGCGCGGACCGCCGACAGTCCATCCGAGGGCCATATCGACAGCTCAGCCATATGACTGTATAGGACAAGAGCGGACTCTAAAGTGTTCAGTTCGTCGCTCCGATGCATCTGTTGTCCCACACTGTCGTAAAATGCCGCCCCGCTTGGCTCCCCAGCCCCATCGTCCTGCCGCCCCGCGGCGGCCGCGACCCGATCGCGTGCCGGCTGATCGCCGATCGCGGCGGAACGACACCCTCCTGCAGTTGCTCGCGGACTTCTCTCGCAGCATCGACGGACCGGCCGCACTGCCGGCCGCTCTCGATCGACTGCTTGCGCGCGCCAGCACCGTGCTGGATGCCGCCGCGGCAGGGGTGTGGCTGCACGACCGCCGATCGCGGCTGCTGATCCGGGTCGCGACTCCGTCGACCTGCGCGCCGGCGCTCGACGAGACCGTCACGACAGCCGATAGCGGACAGCCGCTCGCTTCTGCCCTTCGAGCGGCCGATCCCGTGTGCATCGCTCCGGCGTCCGGCCGGGGCCGTCTGGTGCTCGCGCCGCTCACGGGACGCCGGCGCGCGCTCGGCGTGCTGGCGGTGCACGTGCGCCGCGCGGCAATGCTCCCGGCGCGGTTGCACGCGCTGGACACGTTCCGCGAGGGGCTCGCTGCCGCGATCGAAAACGTCCTGCTGCTGGACGATGTGGTGCGCGCGCGGAAGGAGCTGGAGCACGTCTTCGACGCGCTGACCGAGCTCGTGGTGGTTGTCGATGGCCGCAATCGGATCGTGCACGTCAACCAGGCGTTTGCGGACAGACTGGGTGCGCCGCCGCGCGACCTGATCGACACGCCGGTCGAATCGCGCCTCGGCGTTGGACTGTCGTCCTGGCTGTCGGCGCAGGACCGGGATGCGCCGGGCACCACCGCCTGCACGTGCGTCGCCGACGCGGGGCTGGGCGGCCTCTTCGAACTGAGACTGACCGCGCTCCCGGATACGGGACGGATGGACGCGCGGCCGTCGCGTGTGCTGGTGGCGCGCGACATCAGCGCGGATCTCTGCGTCGAACTGGAGCGTCGCGAACTGGAGGGACGGCTGCGCCGGTCCGAGCAGCTGCTGGCGCTCGGGCGTTTCGTCGCGGGGGTGGCGCACGAGCTCAACAACCCGCTGCAGGGCGTGCTCGGTCATCTCGAACTGTTGCGACGGCAGCGTGACGTACCTGCCGCCGTGCAGCGCGATCTCGCGACCGCCTCGCGCGAAGCCGGACGCGCCGCGCGCATTGTCCGGCACCTGCTGCTCTTCGCCGGGTCGGGCCGGCTGCGGCGGCGTCCCGTCTCGGTGAACGCGCTCGTCAGGCGCGTGCTGCGGGAGCACGCGGCGGCGCACCGGCGGCAGGGCGTCGTGGTGACGTGCCGGCTCGCACCGACGATGCCGGCGGTGGCGGGGGACGCCGTCCTGCTGCGGCAGGCGATCGACAACCTGGTCGTGAACGCCGTGCAGGCGATGGATGGCGCGGGGGCGTTGATGGTGTGCACGTCGGCATCGCGCAGTCAGGTGCGCGTGACGCTCGAGGACACGGGACCGGGCCTGTCACCTGACGTCAGGGCGCGGCTGTTCGAGCCGTTCTTCACGACGAAGGACGTCGGGCGGGGCACCGGCCTCGGCCTGGCCATGGTCTTCGGCATCCTGCAGGCGCATGGCGGATCGGTGGAAGGGGGCAACCGCGCCGGCGGCGGCGCACGCTTCACGTTGACGCTGCCCGCCGACCCGGCGCGTTCCGGGCCGGCGCGCACCCGCAAGCGAGGTTGATGGCATGGACGACACGTATCTGACGACCGAAGAGGTCATCGACTACCTGCACGTCAACCTGCGGACCGTGTACCGCCTGATCAAGGCGGGCACGCTGCCCGCGGTGCGCGTCGGCCGGCAGTGGCGGGTGCGCAAGGCGGATCTCGATGCCTGGCTGGAGAGCCGGGGGACGGTCCGCCGGTCCAGGCCGGTGTCCGCTGCCGCGACGGTCCCGGCCGGCACGCCGCGCGTCCTCATCGTCGATGACGAGCCGAGCATCCGGGACGTGCTGTCGCGGACGCTGTCGATGGCGGAGTACAAGGTCGAGACCGTGGGCGACGCGCGGGGCGCGCTGGACCGGCTTCGGCTCGCCGACTTCGACCTCCTCATCGCCGATCTCCGGATGCCGGGAATGGACGGCCTCGCGCTCATTCGCGAGGCGCGGCGCCTCCAGCCGGCGCTGAAGGTGATCATCGTCACCGGCTACTCCTCCGAGGAGAGCGCCATCGAGGCCGTGAACCTGGGGGTCGTCGGCTACCTCATCAAGCCGTTCCGGGTCCCCCAGGTCCTGTCCGCCGCCGCCCGGGCCCTGGGCGAGGGGGTCTGAAGCCTTCCGGACCCGCCCCGGGGGCCGGGGCACCCCGCCCCCGGCCCAATCCCCCGCCCACACGTCTAAACTGGAAAAGAACGCCCCGACCGGAGGCGCTTGCGGCATCCGGGTGCCGGCACGAGTCGGGCGCCGGAAGCGCCTGCCGATCAGGTTCTTGATGACGCGTACGGACGAGGAACTCGTCGCCCTGTCCATGGGGGGCGACGTCGAGAGCTTCAACCAGCTGGTGTTGCGCTGGGAACGGCCGATCTATGCCCTGGCGTACCGGGTGATCGGGCGGGAAGAGGAAGCGCGCGATGTCGTGCAGGAGACCTTTCTGCGTGCGTTCCGCGGCATCGGCAGCTTCCGGGGCCAGGCGAAGTTCTCGTCCTGGGTATACCGTATCGCGCTGAATCTCTGTCGGGACTGGATTCGGCGCGAGCGCCGGGCGCCCCTGCTGCCGACGCCCGAGGGCGTGGACGTCATCGAGCTGGCGGCCGAACAGGGGCCGGTCGAATCGGTCGAGGACCTGGTCGCGCGGCGGGACCTGAGCCGCCTCGTGGCGGATGCGATGACGAAGCTGCCCGAGGAGCAGCGGACGGCGATCATCCTGAAGGAGTACCACGGCATGACCTTCCAGGAGATTGCCGACCTGCAGGGCGTCCCGCTCAGCACGGTGAAGACCCGGCTCTATCAGGGGCTGAACGTGCTCCGGCGCCACCTCGCCGCGCAGGGCCGGCTCGATCCGGCACAAACGAAGATGTCATGACCAGAGCGTTTGGCTGTGAGGACCGGGAGCAGCTGGTTGCGCTGCTCTACGGAGAGGCTGACGGAGACGAGCAGGCGGCCATCGAGGCCCACCTGGCGATCTGTCCCGCCTGTGCGAGCGAGTACGCGGCGCTTCGCGAGGTCAGGACGACGCTGACGGCCTGGGAGCCGCCGCCTGCCGAACTCGGATTCCGGATCGTCCGCGAGCCCCGGCCCGTTCGCCGGTGGTGGCACGTGCCGGCGTGGGCGCCGGCGGCACTCGCCGCCGTGCTGCTGCTCGCGGTCGGCGCCGCGCTGTCCCAGGTGCAGGTCGAGTACGGCGACGGGACCATGATCGTGCGAACCGCCTGGTCGCCCGCGCCGGAGCGTCCGGCGTCGACGCCGCGCGAGGCCGTCCAGCCCGCGCCGGCCGTTGTCCCGGTGTCAACCGGCATGCCGGAGGACGACGTCCGCGCGGCGCTGACGGATCTCGAGCAGCGGCTGCGCGGTGTCATCGCGGCAGAGCGGACCGGCGCGGTGCCCGCGGATCGACAGGATCTCCTGCGGCGGGTGGAGTCGATGATCGAGGCGAGCGAGCGGCGGCAGCAGCGCGAGCTCGCGCTGCGCCTCGCGCAGGTCGTGCGCGACGTCGACACGCAGCGCCGCGCCGATCTCGTGCGCATCGAGCAGGGGATGGGCGAGCTTCAGGGGCTGACCGGGCGGCAGACCGAGCAGATGATCAACTACCTGATGCGCACGTCGGCGCCGCGCTAGCGGCCGCAGGCTTGGAGGATGACCGTGAGGCTCGTGGGATGGATTGCCGCCGGCGTGCTCGGATTCGGCGCGGCGGCCTCGGCACAGGACGTGGCATCGGTCGCGTCCGTGCGCCCCGATCAGATGCGCGTGCGATTCCAGATCGCCGCCATGGAAGGGGTGCTCGAAACGGCCGTGCAGCTCGGCGCCAAGCGCCTGGTCCAGCAGGTGCAGGCGGTGAGCCCCGACATGCTGATCATCGGCGGGGCCGCGCGGGCGCGCGGGTTCCTGCTCGACGGCTACGGCGTCTTCTTCGACGTCGACGTGCCCGCGATGCGCCGCAGCATCGCGTGGAGCTTCCGCACGCTCGATCGGTCCGATCGCGGGCTCGAGCTGGCCGCGCAGACCATCCGCCGCCACATGGCCGCCATGCGCGATCCGGGGGCGCGGCGCGAGGTCGAAGAGGCGCTCCAGCGAATCGTCCGGACGGCGGGTCCTGCACGGGAACCGGCTGGCGTGCCGGTCTCCGGGCAGGTGCAGGGCAGTGCGGAGGGAGACGCGGACGCGCCAGCGGGCACGGCTCCCGGCGACGCGTCCCCGGTGCTCGACGATCCCGGGCTGGCCTATACGAACGAGGTGAAGGCCGCGCTGATCGACGCGATGCTCGAATACGGCGGCGCGTCGATTCCGATCGGCGAGAACGAGTGGCTGACCGTGGCCGCGCGCGACAGCGAGTCGCGGCTGGGCGTGGTCGATCGCTATGACGTCTCGACGATTGTCCTGCGCGTGCGCGGCGCGGACCTCGCCGCCTTCCGCGCCGGCCGGCTCACGAAGGAAGCCGCCGTCGAACGGGTCGACGTCAGCGAGTACTGACGCGCTCGCTGCCATGCGGGTTGCGGTCGAGCCGCAATCCGCAGCGAATCCCGCACCTCACGCGCCGGCGTGATCCAATCCGCAGGCAACCCGTCCGTGGTTGTCGTTCGTTCCGGTCCTCGACCCGGGATCCGCGATCCCCATTAGAATGGCGCCATGCTCCGCCTGACGTTGCCCCTGGTGCTCGCCGCCACGGTCGCGGCCGTGGCCTGTTCGTCCCCTCCGCCGGTCGCCGACACGCTCCGCATCGATGAGGTAGTGACCGGCTGGTTCGATGCGGGCGTCACCGAGGACGGCCGCAACAAGATCGTCCCGAGCATTTCGCTCACGGTCACGAACACGGGTCCCGACACCGTCGGCCCCGTGCAGCTGAACCTGATCTTCCGGCGCGTCGGCGACCCCGAGGAGTGGAGCACCGCGCTCGTGCGCGTGGTCGGGTCCGACGGCCTCCAGCCGGGGGCGACGAGCAGCTCCGTCGTCGTGCGCGCGCCGCAGGGCTATACCGGCACGCAGCCGAGGGCCCAGCTGCTGCAGAACTCGCTCTTCGTCGACGCCAAGGTCGAAGTCTTCGGCAGAATCGGCGCCTCCACGTGGACCCGTCTCGGCGACTACCCGATCGATCGCCAGCTGCTGACGCAGTAGCGGTGGCTGCGCCTGCGCCTGCGCTCGAGCGCCGCCTCGGCTCCGTCGACGCGGCGGCGATCATCGTCAGCAACGTCATCGGGAGCGGGATCTTCCTGACGCCGGCCTTCGTGGCCGCGCTCACCGGCGATGCCTGGTCCATGATCGCGGTCTGGCTGCTGGGCGGCGGCATCGCGTTCGCCGGCGCGATGGCGTATGCCGAGCTGGCCGCGCTGCGTCCGCGGGCCGGCGGCGAGTACGTCTATCTCCGCGAAGCCTTCGGCCCGCCGGCGGCCTTCCTCACCGGCTGGACCTCCTTCGTCGCGGGCTTTTCCGGCGCAATCGCGGCCAGTGCCGTCGGGTTCGCCGGCTACATCGGCCGGTTCGTCCCGGCTGCCGGCGACGTCAGGCCGCTCGTCGACCTGCCGCTCGGCATCGTGCACCTCACGGTGACGCCGCAGGCGCTCGTCGCGATCCTGATGATCGTGCTGCTCTCGCTCGTGCACATCCGCGGACTCGGGCCCGGACGTCTCCTGCAGAACGTGCTGGCGGGCGCGAAGGTGACCGGGCTCGTGCTGCTGATCCTGCTCGGGTTCGGCATCGGCGAGGGGTCGTGGACGCACTTCGGCGCGCCGTCCACGGTGCCGGCGGGCAGCTGGCTGCTGGCGCTCGTGCCGGTGATGTTCAGCTATTCCGGCTGGAACGCCGCCTCGTACGTCGCGGAGGAGATCCGGGATCCGGCGCGCTTCCTGCCGCGCGCGCTCGGCCTCGGCACCGGCGCGGTCGTCCTGCTGTACGTCATCCTCAACGTGCTGTACGTCTACTCGATTCCGGTGGACGTGCTCGCGACGCTGGACCGCAGCGTGATGGACGTGATCGCGGAGCGGTTGTTCGGCCCGCGGGCGGGCGACCTGCTCGCCATCCTGACCGCCGTCAGCATCGCCGCCAGCGTGAGCGCGATGATCATCGCGGGGCCGCGCGTCTATTTCGCGATGGCGCGCGACGGCGTGTTCTTCCGCCGGGCCGCGCAGGTGCATCCGCGCTATCACACGCCGGCCGTCGCGATCGTCGCGCAGGCGGCGTGGAGCTCGCTGCTCGTGCTGACCGGCAGCTTCTCGCAGCTGATCACGTACACCGGCTTCGCGGTCGTGCTGTTCTCCGGAATTGCGGGTATCGCGCTGTTCGTGCTGCGGCGCCGATTCCCCGACGAGCCCCGGCCCTTCCGGGCGTGGGGCTATCCGGTGATGCCGGGCCTGTTCGTGCTGGCGAGCGCGTTGATCGTGGCGAACGCGATCTGGCGGGAGCCCGGACCGTCGGCGGCAGGGCTGCTCATCATGGCCGCCGGGCTGCCGCTCTATTTCGTGTTGACGCGGAAGCGCTGAAGTGGGCGCCGGGGCGGGGACGGCCTCCAAACCGTCCCCGCCCGGGCGTGACGGGTCAGGGCACCGGCGTGAGCCGGCCCTCCCAGGTGATCTTCTCGTGCGGCTGCGTCCGGATCTCGAAGGTCACCGGCTCGTATCCCGGATGCCGGATCTCGATCCGGTGCGGGCCGACATCGAGATTCAGGCGCTGGAACACGCCGTCGAACTGATCGACGATGCCGGCGTAGTAGCCGTCGACGTAGACCTCCGCCTCGCGCGGCTTCACCTTCAGGCGCAGCGATCCGTACGCTTCATAGATCGGGCCGGCGTAGTGGCCGCCGTAGTAGCCATAGCCGTAGCCGTAGCCGTAGCCGTACGGCCGGTAGACCGAGTAGCCGCCGTACCAGAACGGATCCCAGTAGAAGAATCCGAAGCTGGCCGGATGGTACGGGTAGTACGAGTAGTAGCGCGGGAAGTAGGAGTATCCGCGGTCGGGCCGGTACGGCGACCGGCGCGGCACGGCGCGGCCGAACGACTGGCGGCCGTCGCGATCCCGGGCCTCTTCGCGCGGCACCGCGCGGGCCGGCGGCGCCTCGGCGCGGGTGCCGCTGCGCGGCACGGCGCGCTCGCCGCGGTCCGACGTTCCGCCACGGGCCCGCTCGCCCTGCCCCGAGCTGTTGGGGTTCCGGCGCGCGGGCGGCGCCTGCTTCTGCTGAGCCGCACGCGAGGACGCCGCCGGAGCGGTGACTCTGGTTGCGGGCGCCGCAGCCCTGGGCGCCGACGCACGAGGCGCGGACGCTCTGGGCACGGCCCTCGGCGCCGCGCCGGACCCGCCAGACGATGTCGCCGACCCGCGGTCGGAGGACCCCGACGACGGACGGCGCTGCTGGGCCTCGGCCGGAACAGCCGACAGCGCGGCCACCAGGCCCGCCACGAGCGCTGCTCTGAGAAGGGACATGATTCTGCTCCTGTTGACCGGCTGCAACTGCAACAGCCCTGCCAGATGAGCTCGCAGATAAACGGAAGGACTTTGGCAGCTTGCGGGGGGAGTGTCCCTTCCGGGTAGCGGTCCAGCCCGACCGTGGCGCTGAATCGTCCCCGTTCCTTGACACCCCCGAAAACCGGCCGGTACACTCCCATTGTACCGAACAGCGCTGCGGACGCCGTTCAGCTCCCACTGCCTCGCCGCGCCTCCATCCGGTTCCGCCCGCAGCGGTTCGCGCCCATGTTCCACGCCACCACGATTCTCGCAGTCCGTCTGAACGATCGGACCGTGCTCGCCGGCGACGGCCAGGTCACGTTCGGCCAGACGGTCATGAAGCAGGGAGCCCGGAAGATCCGGCGCCTCTATCACGACCGCATCCTGGCCGGCTTCGCCGGCTCGGCGGCCGACTCGTTTGCGCTCTTCCAGCGCTTCGAAGCGAAGCTCGAGCAGTACCGCGGCAACCTCGAACGCTCCGCGGTGGAGCTCGCCCGCGACTGGCGCACGGATCGCATCCTGCGTCGGCTGGAGGCGATGCTGATCGTCGCGGACAAGGAAGGGATGTACCTGCTCTCCGGCAATGGCGATCTGATCCAGCCCGACGACGGGATTGTCGCGATCGGGTCGGGCGGACCGTTCGCGCTCGCGGCGGCGCGGGCCCTCGCGCGTCATTCGACGCTCCCGGCGAGGGACATCGCCGAGGAGGCCATGCGCATCGCCGCGGGCATCTGCATCTACACGAACGACAATCTGGTCATCGAGGAGCTGTAAGTCGTGGCGATTCAACTGCCGGAGCGGACGCAATCGGCCGCCGAGGCGCTCACGCCCCGCGAGATCGTCGCCGAGCTGGACCGGCACGTCATCGGCCAGCACAAGGCGAAGCGGGCGGTCGCGATTGCGCTGCGCAATCGCATGCGGCGGCAGAAGCTCCCCCGCGATCTCGCCGACGACGTCGCGCCGAAGAACATCCTGATGATTGGCCCGACCGGCGTGGGCAAGACCGAGATCGCGCGCCGGCTCGCGCGGCTCGTGCACTCGCCCTTCCTGAAGGTCGAGGCGTCGAAGTTCACGGAAGTCGGCTACGTCGGTCGCGACGTCGAGTCGATGATCCGCGACCTGCTGGAGATCGCGATCACGATGGTGCGCGAGGAGCGCTACGAGGAGCTCCGCCCGGCCGCGCGACAGGCGGCCGAGGAGCGGCTGCTCGATCTGCTGCTGCCCGCCGTGCCGCGGCCCGAAGTGGACTACTCGGAAGGGGCCGGGGCCGACAGCCGGGCGGCGACGCGTGCGCGGCTGCACGAGCAGCTCCGCGCCGGGCGTCTCGATCACCGGATGGTGGAGATCGAGGTGCGCGACTCGAGCATGCCGGCTTTCGAGATCATCAGCGGCTCCAACGTCGAGGAGATCGGCATCAACGTCAAGGACATGCTGCCCGGCTTCTTCGGCGGGCGCACGAAGAAGCGACGTGTACGCGTGCCCGAGGCGCTGGAGCAGCTGACGAACGAGGAGCTCGCGCGGCTCGTCGACATGGAGTCGCTCAGCCGGAGCGCGATCGAGCGGACGGAGCAGGCCGGCATCATCTTCATCGACGAGATCGACAAGATCGCGGGACGCGAAGGGGGGCACGGCCCCGACGTCAGCCGCGAAGGGGTCCAGCGCGACATCCTGCCGATCGTCGAGGGCACGACCGTGAACACGAAGCACGGCCCGGTGAAGACGGACCACATCCTCTTCATCGCCGCCGGCGCGTTCCACGTGTCGAAGCCGTCGGATCTGATTCCGGAGCTCCAGGGGCGCTTCCCGATTCGCGTCGAGCTCGAGCCGCTCACCCGCGACGACTTCGTGCGGATCCTGACCGAGCCGAAGAGCGCGCTGATCAAGCAGTACACGGCGTTGCTCGGGACTGAAGGGCTCGAGGTGATTTTCACTCCCGAGGCCATCGAACGCGTGGCGGCGCTGGCCGCCGAAGTGAACGAGAAGACGGAGAACATCGGCGCGCGGCGGCTGCATACCGTCATGGAGCGCCTGCTGGACGAGCTGTCCTTCGACGCGCCGGAGCGGGCCGGGACCGAGGTGACCATCGATCCGGCCTACGTCGATCGCATGCTGGCCGACATCGCCGGCAACGAAGATCTCTCGCGGTATATTCTGTAGACGTTGCGTTCCGGTCTGCCGACTGCCATTCCTGCCGCACCGAAGCGGCGTCTTCGTGCGGCGCTCGTGGCGCTGGTCGCCTGCCTGGCGGGCACGGCCGCCTGCGGCAAGAAGGGACCGCCGCTGCCGCCGTTCGCGAAGGCGCCCGCCATTCCGCCCGAGACGAGCGCGCGCCGGATGGGCGACCGCGTCGAGATCCGCTTCACCGTCCCCTCCAGCGACATCGACGCGCAGGAGCCTGCGTCGATCGATCGCGTCGAGGTCTGGGCCCTCACCACGCCGACCGCATCGCCGGAGCACTTCCGCAAGTACGGCACGCTCGTCGGCTCGGTCCCCGTCCGCAAGCCACCTCCGCCGTCCCCTGACGTCGAGGAGGACGAGCCGCCGCCACCGCCCCCGCCGCCGTCGACGGAGCCCGGACTCGACCAGGGCCAGCCCGGGATCATTCTCGACGAGCTCACGCCCGACGAGTTCGAGACCGTCACGATTCCCGAACTGGAAAAGGCGCGTGCCCGCGAAGAGGAAGCGCTGCGGAGACGGCGCGAGCAGATGGGGGAGCCGAAGCTGTCCCCGCCGGACGTGGGGCGCCCGCTGGACCCGCCGCCGACGCGGATTTACATGGTCGTCGGCCGCAACGGCGGCCGGTGGGGGGCTCCGCAGCGGATCCCCGTCCCGCTGACGCCGCTGCCACCCGCGCCTGTCGCGCCCGAGGTTGCCCTCGAGGAGAAGCAGATCCGGATCGCCTGGACCGAGCCGGAAGGCGTTCGCAGGCCGGTTCATGCCGGCACGGCGGCTCCGAGCCGGCCAGCCGCGGCGGCCGCGGCAACCGGCACGGTGCCAGCAGCCGGAGCGGGCGCGTCGCCGGATGCGGGAGAAGGCACGCCCGCGGGCGTGGAGCCCGAGCCGGACCTTGCGCCTCTGTTGCCGCCGGGGGACGAAGTGCGGCCCGTACAGCCAGCGCTGACGCCCTCCGCGGAGACCCCGGACGCGGACGCGGAGATCGGCGGGACTGAACCGGCGATGCCGGAGGCGCCGTCATCGGTGCCTGCGCCGCCGCAGGGAGCCGGGGAACCGGATACGGACGCGTCGAACGGGGCGGATGATGGCGAGCCGGCTCTGCTGCCGTCGCGATCCCTTGCCGGCTTCCCGCGGACCACGATCGGCTACAACGTCTATCTCGTGCCGCCGCCGGGATGGACGCCGGTCGAGGGCCAGCCCGGTGAGGTGCCGCTGCTGCCGCGGCGGCTCACGCCATCGCCGGTTGCGGCGCTGACGTTCACCGACCCGCTGTTCGAGGTCGGCGTCGAACGCTGCTACGCCGTGCGGACCGTGGAGACGACCGGCGCGATGGTCGTCGAGAGCGCGCCGTCGCCGGCCGTGTGCGTGACCCCGCAGGACACGTTCCCGCCGGCCGCGCCGGGCTCGCTGGCCGCGGTCGCCAGCGAAGGGGCGATCAGCCTGATCTGGGATCCCAACGGCGAGCCGGACCTGGCGGGCTATCTGGTGCTGCGGGCCGAGGCCTCCGGCGGTGAGCTGGCGCCGCTCATGACGGAGCCCATCCGTGAGACCACATATCGGGATACGACGGTGAAGCCGGGGGTCCGGTACGTCTACGCCGTCGTGGCCGTCGACCGGGCGACGCCGCCGAACCGGTCGGCCCCGTCGAACCGGGTCGAAGAGGTCGCGCGCTGAGGCGCGGGCACGGGGATATGATCAGACGTACGGATTGCGTACGGGTGTCTGGCACCCGTACCGGTACCGGTGTCAGACACCCGTACTGTTGGCCGACACAGGGGCGACGGACTGTGACGGAAGGGCGCCGCAGGTACGCCGCGCCGGGAGAAGGGCGATGAAGCTGTTCGTGGATTCAGGCAACATCAAGGACGTCGAGGCGCTGGCGGCGCTCGGCGTGATCGACGGCGCCACCACCAACCCGTCGCTGCTCGCGAAGGCGGGCGGGGATCCCCGGCAGATCATGAAGGAGATCTGCCGCCTCGTGCAGGGGCCCGTCAGCGGCGAGGTGGTCTCGACCACGGCGGACGAGATGGTGCGCGAGGGGCGTGACATCGCGGCCATCGACGAGCACATGGTCGTCAAGGTGCCGTTCACGCGCGACGGCGTGAAGGCCTGCCGCATCCTGGCGGGCGAGGGCATTCCCGTGAACGTCACGCTGATCTTCTCGGCGACGCAGGCGCTGCTCGCCGCCAAGGTCGGCGCGAGCTACGTGAGCCCGTTCGTCGGGCGGCTCGACGACATCGCGACGAGCGGCATGCACCTGGTCGAGGAGATCGTCGAGATCTTCGACAACTACGAGTTCGGCACGGAGGTGCTCGTGGCCAGCGTCCGCAACCCGATTCACATCGTGGAGGCGGCGCGGCTCGGCGCGGACGTGTGCACGTGCCCGCCGGCGGTGATCGAGGCGATGTTCAAGCATCCGCTCACCGACATCGGGCTGGAGAAGTTCCTGAAGGACTGGGAGGCGGCACAGACCGTCAAGCGCTGACCCGCCTGCGCCCTTCGGGGCTCCGGCGGGCAAGCCCGATTGGGGTCCGATAGGACCTGATCCGACCTGATCAGACCTATCGGACCTGATTGGACCCGATCAGACCCGATCCGACCCGATCCGACCCTCCTCCGCCCTTCGGGCTACGGAGGGCAGGCCTGTTATGACAATGACGTCGGCTGACCGGCTCGCGGAGCTGCTGCGGCGCGCGGAGCTCGGCGGCGGCGAGGAGCGCCTCCGCCGCCAGCACGCGGCGGGGAAGCTGACCGCGCGCGAGCGCATCGCGCTGCTGTTCGATCCCGGCACCTTCGAGGAGATCGACGCGCTCGTCACGCACCGCTGCCGCGACTTCGGCATGGCCGAGCAGGTCGTGCCGGGGGACGGCGTCGTGTGCGGGTCCGGGCGCGTCGAGGGGCGGCTCGTCTACGCGTTCGCGCAGGACTTCACCGTCTTCGGCGGATCGCTCTCCGAGACCAACGCACAGAAGATCGTCAAGGTCATGGACCTGGCGGTGAAGATGGGCGCGCCGATCGTCGGGCTGAACGACAGCGGCGGCGCGCGCATCCAGGAAGGGGTGCTCTCCCTCGGCGGCTACGCCGACATCTTCCTCCGCAACACGCTCGCCAGCGGCGTCGTCCCGCAGATCTCGGCCATCATGGGCCCGTGCGCGGGGGGCGCCGTCTATTCGCCGGCGATCACCGACTTCGTCGTCATGGTGCGCGGCACGAGCTACATGTTCGTGACCGGGCCCGACGTCGTGAAGACGGTGACCCACGAGTCGGTGACCAAGGAGCAGCTCGGCGGCGCCACCACCCACAGCGAGACCAGCGGCATCTCGCATTTCGCCGTCGACGACGACCGCGAGTGCCTGGCGCTCATCCGGACGCTGCTCGGGTATCTGCCATCGAACAACCTCGATGATCCGCCGGCCGGTCCCACGGGCGATCCATCCGACCGGGAGGCGCCCGAGCTGGACGCGCTCGTGCCGCAGTCGCCGACGCAGCCGTACGACATGCACGAGCTGATCGGCGCGATCGTCGACGCGGGCAGCTTCCTCGAGGTGCACGAGCACTTCGCGCGCAACCTCGTCATCGGCTTCGCGCGCCTGGCGGGACGCAGCATCGGCATCGTCGCCAACCAGCCGGCGCACCTGGCGGGCACGCTCGACATCGACGCGTCGGTGAAGGGGGCGCGGTTCGTGCGCTTCTGCGACGCGTTCAACATCCCGCTCGTGACGTTCGAGGACGTGCCGGGGTTCCTGCCGGGGACCGCGCAGGAGTACGGCGGCATCATCCGGCACGGCGCGAAGCTGCTCTACGCGTTCGCCGAGGCGACGGTGCCGAAGGTGACGGTGATCACGCGCAAGGCGTACGGCGGCGCGTACTGCGTGATGTCGAGCAAGCACATCCGTACCGACGTCAACTTCGCCTGGCCGACCGCCGAGATTGCCGTGATGGGTCCCGAAGGGGCCGTGAACGTGCTGTACCGGCGCGAGCTGGAAGCGGCCGCCGACCCCGAGGCCGTGCGCGCGCGGCGCGTGGCCGAGTTCCGCGAGAAGTTCGCCAACCCCTTCGTCGCCGCGAGCCGCGGCTTCATCGACGAGGTCATCCGGCCTCGCGAGACACGCCGGAAGCTGATCGAAGCGCTCTCGCGCCTGTCGACCAAACGGGACCGCAATCCTCCCCGGAAGCACGGGAACATCCCGCTCTAGCGCACGAGCCCCGGAGCAGATCGGACCTGATCGGACCGATCCGACCCCGATCCGACCAAATCCGGCCCGATCAGACCTGATCCGCTAGAATCGAGGGTTGGTGCAGAAACTGCTGATCGCGAACCGCGGCGAGATCGCCGTTCGCATCATCCGCGCGGCCCGCGATGCCGGACTGGCCACCGTGGCCGTCTACTCGGACTGCGATCGTCCGGCCCGGCACGTCCGGATGGCCGACGAGGCGTGGCCGCTCGGCGGCAACCGGCCCGCGGACAGCTATCTCCGTATCGATCGGCTCATCGAGATCGCCCGGCGCTCCGGCGCGGACGCGGTGCATCCCGGCTACGGGTTCCTCGCGGAGAACGCCGACTTCGCTGACGCGTGCCTGCGGGCCGGGCTGACATTCATCGGCCCCTCGCCCGACGCGATCCGGCTGATGGGCCGCAAGACCGCAGCCAGGCAGGCGGCCGAAGCGGCCGGAGTCCGTGCGGTCCCGGGCACGATCGAGCCGATTCCGGCCGACGCGCCGGAATCCGACGTCCTTGCTGTAGCGCGCGATCTCGGCTTCCCCGTCATGCTGAAGGCCGTGGCGGGCGGCGGCGGCAAGGGCATGCGGCTCGTCGACTCGGCTGCCGAACTGCCGTCGGCGCTGCGCACGGCGCGATCCGAGGCGCAGTCGGCGTTCGGCGACGCCGCCGTGTATCTCGAGCGCCGGCTCGTGAACCCGCGGCACATCGAGGTGCAGCTGCTCGGGGACGCACACGGCACGGTCGTCGCGTTCGTCGAGCGCGAGTGCTCCATCCAGCGCCGCCACCAGAAGGTGCTGGAGGAGAGCCCCTCGCCGGCCGTCGACGCGCGGCTGCGGGCCGCGCTCGCCGAGGCCGCGTGTCGAATTGCCCGTGCGGTCGGATACACGAACGCGGGCACGATCGAGTTCCTGCTCGACGCGGAGGGCGCGTTCTACTTCCTGGAGATGAACACGCGGCTCCAGGTCGAGCACCCGGTCACGGAGGTGGTGACCGGCGTGGACCTGGTCGAGTGGCAGTTCCGGCTCGCGCGCGGCGAGCGGCTGACGATCGACCCGGAGGCGGCGCTCGCGCCGAAGGCGCACGCCATCGAGTGCCGCGTCTACGCGGAGGACCCGGACCAGGGGTTCCTGCCGAGCCCCGGCCGGATCCACCGGCTCCGCCCTCCCTGCGGTCCGGGCGTGCGCGACGACGGCGGGTACGACGCACCGGGCGAGGTGCCGATCCATTACGACTCGCTGATCTCGAAGCTGATCGCGTGGGGGGCCGACCGCGACGCCGCGGTGGCGCGCATGCGGCGCGCCCTTCAGGAGTACGACATCGCGGGCGTGAAGACCACCATTCCGTTCTTCACGTGGCTGCTCGCGAGGCCCGAGTTCCTCGCCGGCGAGGTCGACACGACCTATCTCGACCGCGTGCTGGCGGCGCGCAACGGCGAGCCGTTCGCCGGGCCCTGCGACGGGCTCGCCGACCTGGCGGCCATCGCCGCGGCCCTGCACGCGCACACGCAGCAGACCCGCGCCGCGGGACCGCCCGCAACGGCGTGGCTGCGGGCGGGGCGGCTCGACGCCCTGCGCTGAGGCATGCGCTTCACCTTCGAGATCGGCGATCGCGTGCGCGTCGTGACCCTGGAGACGCGCGGGGACGCGCTGGCGGTCACGCTCGACGGCACGCCCGTCGACATCGAAGCCGTGGCGGTCGGACCGGGACGGTGGTCGCTGCGTCTGCCCGAGTCCGGCCGGCAGCACGAGGTGACCGTCGCCCGGATTCAGGACGGCCAGGCGTTCGAGGTCGCCGTCGGCGACGCCCGCATCCCGGTGCGCCGCGTGACGGGCCGGCCGGGCAGCCGGAAGGGCACTGCGGTCGACGGTCCCGCACGCGTGCGCGCACCGATGCCGGGCAAGGTCGTGCGCGTGCTCGTCGCCGAAGGCGACCAGGTCGACGCCCGGCAGGGCGTCGCCGTCGTCGAGGCGATGAAGATGGAGAACGAGCTGCGCGCGCCGCGCGCCGGCGTGGTGCGCGAAGTGGCCGTCCGGGAAGGCGCGTCGGTCGAGGCCGGCACGACGCTGGTGATCATCGAATGAGCGATTCGGGGCAGCACGCCACCCCCCCCGCCCCGGCGGAGACCGGGCCGCCGGCCGCGCCCGCGCCTCGCCCGGCGCGCCCGTGGTGGCGCCGTGCGGCCGCGTTCGTACGGACGGTCGCGATCGTCGCCACCGTGCTGCTGGCCGCCGCCATCGTCACGACGATCACCGTCGACCTCGGACCGGCCGTGCGCGCCGCCGCCGAGCGCGCCGGCTCGAGCTACCTGCAGCGCGAGCTGACGATCGGCCGCCTCTCCATCCGCCTGCTCACCGGCGACTTCGTCGTCGAGGGACTCCGCATCGGCGGGCTCGAGCCGGAGCATCGCCCTTTCCTGGTCGCGGAGCGCATCGACGTCGGGCTCGACTTCACCGCGCTCGCGCGCCGCGAGATCCTGATCGAGGACGTGCGCATGACCGGCTGGGACATGCGCGTCGAGACCTGGCCGAACGGCCGCCACAGCTTCCCGCGCTTCACGCGTCCGCGGCGCGGGCCCGAGGGCCCGAAGCGCTTCGTGACCACCGTGCGGTCCGTCGTGGCCAGCAACGGGCAGTTCACGTTCGAGGATCATGGCGCGCCGTGGAGCACCGTCGCGCGCAATCTGGAAGTCGTCGTCCGGAAGACCGACGGCTACAACGGCACCGCGCGCTTCACGGAGGGCACGGTCGCCATCCAGGACTTCGTCCCGATGCGGACCGACATGGACGGGGTCTTCACCATCGAGGGACCGTTCGTCCGCTTCAGCCGGCTGGAGCTGGTTGCCGACGGGTCGCGGTCGGACGTCACCGGATGGGTCGATCTGTCGCAGTGGCCCGAGCAGGTGTGGAACGTCCGCTCCGTCGTGCAGTTCCCCCGGATGCGCGAGATCTTCTTCGCGCGCGAGAACTGGGAGCTGGGGGGCGAGGGGCATTTCACCGGCGTGTTCCATCTCTACAAGGGAGGCCGCCGGCTCGAAGGGGATTTCACCAGCGCGGAGGCGCGGGTCAACGGCCTGCGGTTCCCGAACCTCGAAGGGTCGCTCGTGTGGCTTCCGGAGCGCTTCGAGGTCACGCGCGCGTCGGCCGGTTTCTATGGCGGGCGCATCGGTCTCGCCTACGGCCTTGCGCCGCTCGGCGATCCCGACGAGCACCCGACCGCACGCTTCCAGGCCGATTTCGACCACGTGGACATGCGGACCGTGAGCCACGCGTTCGAGTGGGAGGGGCTGCGGGTGGACGGGCGGCTGTCCGGATCGTCGCGGCTCGAATGGCCGAACGGCCGGTTCGCCGATCGCCGCGGCGATGGGCGGCTGCAGGTCACGCCGCCCCAGGGCGTGGCGGTGGCCGGACGCGACCTGCCGGCCGGCGCGCTCGAGCCGGTCGTGCGGCCCTGGGGGCCGTTCAACAGCGATCCGCGGGTGCTCGGCGACGTGCCGATTGGCGGTGAGGTCGCGTGGCGGCTCGATTCGGACTGGATCACGCTGGAGCCGTCCTGGATGGCGAGCCCGAAGACGTATGTCGCCTTCGAGGGGCGCACCGCGTACGGCGAGCACTCCGCCATCCCCTTCCACGTGACGAGCACCGACTGGCAGGAGAGCGACCGGGTGCTGGCCGGCATCATGACCGCGCTCGGGTCGCCGACCAGCGCGGTGCCCGTCGGCGGTGTCGGCACGTTCGACGGAACCATGCGGCAGGCCTTCCGCCGTCCACGCGTCGAGGGACGGTTCCGGGGCGACCGCATGTGGGCGTGGGACGTCGAGTGGGGGCGCGCGTCCGGCGACCTCGTGATCGAGGACGGCTACGTCGCGCTGACCAACGCGCGAGTGACGGCGGGCGACTCGGTGATCGAGACGGAGGGACGCTACGCGCTCGGGTATCCGCGTCGCGACGGCGGCGAGGAGATCAACGCGCGCGTGCGGGTCACCGGCCGGCCGCTGGTCGACCTCCGTCACGCCTTCGGGCTCGACGATTATCCGATTGACGGCCGCCTGTCGGGCGAGTTCCACCTCTACGGGCACTACGAAGGGCCGTTCGGCTTCGGCCGCATGCGGATCGACGACGGCGTGGCGTACGACGAGCCGTTCGAGTGGGCCTCCGCCTCGCTGCGCTTCGAGGGCGGCGGCGTGCGGCTGGACGGCGTCGAGGGGCACAAGGCCGGCGGCGCGATGACCGGCGCGGCCTTCGTCAGCTGGGACGGGACGTACTCCTTCAACTTCACGGGCCGGCGCGTTCCCGTCGAGGCGATTCATGCGCTCGCCTACCCGCAGGCGCCGCTGACGGGCCTCGTCGACTTCAGCGCGTCCGGCAGCGGCGCGTTCGAGTCGCCGCAATACACGGTGCGCCTGAGCGTGTTCGACCTCTACGTCAAGGACGAGGGCATCGGGGAGGTCACCGCCAGACTGACGGTCCGCGACGGGACGCTCGGGGTCGAACTCGACGCGGCGTCGCCGCGCCTCATCGTCTCGGGGGCCGGGCGGGTCGCGATGAACGAGGCATCGGACGCCGACATCACGCTCCGGTTCACGGACACGTCGCTCGACCCGTACGTCCGCACGTTCTTCCCGGATCTGTCGCCGTTCACGACCGCCGTGGCCAGCGGCACGCTGCGCATCGCGGGCGAGCTGTCCAATCCGCAGCACCTCCGCGTCCAGGCGCGCGCCGATGCGCTGACGCTCAACCTGTTCGACTACATCGTCCGCAACGACGGGCCCCTCAACGTCGCGTATGAGCAGGAGACCGTCCGCGTCAACGCGATGCGGCTCGTCGGCGAGGGGACGCGGCTCGACGTCTCGGGCACCATCGACACCGGCGCCAGCCGGATCGCGGTGCGCGCGACCGGCGACGCCAACCTCGGCATCCTCCAGGGCTTCATGCGCGACCTGCGCAGCTCGGGGCAGGCGGATCTCGTCGCGGAGATCAACGGCCCGCTCGAGTCGCCCGTGTTCTCCGGCAGCGCCTCCATCGCGGGAGGACGGTTCCGGCACTTCTCGCTGCCGCACGCGCTCGAGGCCGTCAACGGTCGCGTCGCGTTCGACGGGCAGGGGGTGCGGCTCGACGGCGTCACCGCGCGGCTCGGCGGCGGGCTCGTGCGGTTCGGCGGGCGCATCGGCCTGCGCGGCTATCGTCCGGGCGAGTTCAACCTGACCGCGACCGGCGAGACCATGCGGCTGCGGTACCCCGAGGGCTTCCGGTCGGTCGTCGACGCGGACCTCTCGCTGCGCGGCCCGTTCGAATCGCCGGTCCTCGGCGGCACGGTCACCGTACGCAGCTCCGTCTGGTCGCGCCGCATCGAAGCCTCGGTCAACTTCCTCGAATTCGCGGGACGGGCCACGCCGGAAGGGGGACCGGCCGCGCCGAGCAGCTTCCCGCTCCGCTTCGACGTGCGGCTCGTGGCCCCCTCGTCGCTGCGGATCGACAACAACCTCGCGCGCATCGTCTCGAGCGCGGACCTCGCGCTGCGCGGCACGTACGATCGGCCGGTGCTGTTCGGCCGCGCCGAGATCGAGCGCGGCGACGTGACCTTCGAGGGGCGGCGCTACGTCGTCCGCCACGGCACGATCGACTTCAGCAACCCGAACCGCATCGAGCCGTTCTTCGATCTGGAAGCGGAGACGCGCGTCCGCGTACCGGGGCAGATCTACACGGTGACCCTGAACGCCGCCGGGACGTTCTCACGCCTGCAGTGGGGACTGACGTCGGATCCGCCGCTGCCGACGGTCGACGTGCTCGCGCTGCTGCTGAACGACACGACGCCCACGGATCCGGAGCTCGCCGCGCTGCGCCGCCCGGATGAGGCCGAGCAGCAGCTGCTGCAGGCGCGCGCGGCGCAGCTGCTCGTCAGCCCGATTTCCTCCGGGGTGACGCGCGTCGTGGAGCAGACCTTCGGCATCAACACGTTCCAGATCACGCCGTCGCTGACCGATCCGGCGGCGCAGTCGTCGCGCCTGATTCCGGGCGCGCGGCTGACGATCGGCAAGCGGATCTCCAACCGCGTCTACGTCACCTTCTCGCAGTCGCTCTCGGCCTCCACGACGACCCGGGACCAGGTGATCCTCCTCGAGTACGATCAGAGCGACCGGCTGTCGTGGGTGCTCTCGCAGAACGAGGATCGGACGTACGCGCTGGACGTCCGCGTGAGGCACGCCTTCTGATGACCCGCGCGCTCCGGTGGCTGGCCCTGGCCACCGTGCTCGCGGCGGCATCCGCCTCTCCCGCCGCCGCCCAGGCGCGCGGGTCCCTCGAGCCCCCCTCCCTCGTCGGCCGGACCGTGACGACGCAGGTGATCGCCGTGGACGGCCGGCCCGTCACCGAGGGCGGGCTCCTCGATCTGGTGCAGACCCGGCCGGGCGCGCCGCTGACCGTGGCGGACGTGCGCGAGACGATCGCGCACTTCGCCGGCCTTGGGCGCTTCGAGGACGTCGTCGTGCAGGCGCACGAGGAACCGGGCGGCGTGCGCGTCTCCTACGATCTCGTGCCGGTCCGGCTGATCCGACGGCTCGAGTTCCGCGGACGCGTCGAGCTGTCGGGGCGTCTGCTCCGCAGCCGCGTCGCCGACCGTCTCGGCGAGGTGTTCTCGCGCGCGCGTCTCGACGAGATGGTGCGGGCCCTGGATGTCGTCTACGAGGACCACGGCTACATGGAGGCGCGGATCCTTCCGCGCCCCGATCTGCCGGCCGGAGACCGCGAGACGCTGGTCGTCGAGATCGAGGCAGGGCCGCGGCTCACGATTTCGCGCGTGATCGTGGACGGGAACGCGCCGATGCCGCTGACGGAAATCCCGAGGATCACCGGGCTCTCGGCGGGCCAGCCGTATCGGCGTGCGGACGTCGACGGGCGGCTCGCGAAACTGGTGAACGGCCTGCGGGATCGCGGCTACTACGAAGCGCGCGCCGATCACGTGCTCGAACCCGATCCCGACGGGCGCACCGCGGAGCTCGCGATCTCGGTGGACGCCGGCGCGCGCATCCAGGTGCTCTTCGCGGGGGACTCGCTGCCCGAAGGGGACCGGCGGGAGCTCGTGCCGGTGGAGCGCGAGGGCTCGGCCGACGAAGACCTGCTCGAGGACTCGGCCATCCGCATCCGCGATCGTCTGCGGGCGGAGGGCTACCGCGACGCGCACGTCGAGTACGCACGGATGCCCCGGGGCGAGGAGCTGGCGGTCGTCTTCACCGTGCAGCGCGGTCCGCGATACCGCACGGGAGCGGTCCGCATCGAGGGGGCCGAGACCCTGCCGGCGCCGGAGCTCGAGCCGCTGCTCCGGACGCGCGCCGGGGACCCGTTCGTCCAGGCCCTCGTCGATCGCGACGCCGCCGCCATCGTCGAGTACTACCGCCGCCGCGGCTTCACCGACGTGCGGGTCGGCGCGGAGGCCCTGCCCGCGGCCGGCGCGCCGGAGCCGGTTCCCGTCGACGTCCGCTTCGCCGTCGAAGAGGGGCCGCGAACGCTCGTCGGCGACATCGCCATCCGCGGCATGGAGGCCGTCGGCCAGGAGGCGCTGGGCGCGGCGGTGTCGTCGCGTCCGGGGCAGCCGTACTACCAGCCGCAGGTCGCCATCGATCGCGACGGCATGCAGCTCGTCCTGCTGAATCTCGGCTATCCGTCGGCTGCCGTCGACGCCCGCGTGACCTTCTCGCCGGACCGATCCCGCGCCGATCTCGAGTTCACGGTGAGCGAGGGGCCGCAGGTCTTCGTTGGACACGTGCTCGTCGTCGGCAACGAGAAGACCGATACCCGCACCATCCGCCGCGAGGTCACGCTGGAGCCGGGGGCGCCGCTGTCCTACGCCGAAATCATGGAGAGCCAGAGCCGGATCAGCGCGCTCGGGCTGTTCCGCCGGGTGCGCATCACCGAGCTCGATCACGGGGTGCCGAACGAGCGCGATCTGCTCGTGAGCGTCGAGGAGGCGCCCGCGACGACGGTCGGGTACGGCGCGGGGGTGGAGGCCGGGCCGCGCCTGCGGCGATCCGAGCCGGGCGGGCCCGCCACCGAGGTCTTCGAGGTCGCGCCGCGCGGCTTCGTCGAATACGGGCGGCGCAACCTCTTCGGGCGCAACCAGTCAATCAACCTGTTCGGGCGCGCGAGCCTGCGGTCGCGCGCGTCGACGGTCGACGTCGGACCGGGTGAGGAGGAGCCGGGCGGCTACACGCTGCGCGACTACCGCGCGCTCGGCACGTTCCGGTCGCCGCGGGTGTTCGGGAGCGAGTCCGACCTCCTGCTCACCGGATTCCTCGAGCAGGGCCTGCGATCGAGCTTCAACTTCACCCGCCGGGGCGCGCGCGCCGAGCTCGCACGCCGCCTCACCCGATCGCTGAGCGTGAGCGGGCGGTACCTGATCGAGCGCACGAAGCTGTTCGAGGAGCGGTTCGATCCCTCCGACAAGCCGCTCGTCGACCGGCTGTTCCCGCAGCTCCGGATCTCGACGCTCTCGGCGGCCGCCGTCTACGACACCCGGGACGACCTCCTCGCGCCGACGAGCGGCGTGCTGCTCGGGTTCGACCAGGACGTCGCGCTGCGGGCGATCGGATCGGAAGTGGGCTTCCTGAAGGGGTTCGGCCAGGCGTTCGTCTACCGCCGGCTGCCGGGCGCGCGCGGCACGGTGTTCGCGGCCGGCGCGCGAATCGGCCTGGCACGCGGCTTCGAGCATCTCGTGCCGGTGCTCGACGGAGCGGGGGAGCCGGTGCTCGACGAGACGGGCGAGCCCCTGGTCGACAGAGTCAACGACCTGCCCGCGAGCGAGCGGTTCTTCGCGGGGGGTGACACGACCGTGCGCGGGTACGCGCTCGACCGGCTCGGCACGTCGGAGACGATCGATCGCAACGGATTCCCGACCGGCGGCCATGCGGTCGCGATCTTCAACAGCGAGCTGCGTGTTCCGGTGTGGGGCGGGCTCGGCGCGGTCGGCTTCCTCGACGCCGGCAACGTGTTCAGCCGGGTCGCCGACTTCTCGTTCGGCCGGCTGAAACCGACGGCCGGCATGGGGATCCGGTATCAGTCGCCGATCGGGCCGCTTCGCGTGGACGTCGGCTTCAAGCTGAATCGCGAGCGGCTGCGGACCGGCGAGCTGGAATCACGCGCGGTCCTGCACATCAGTCTCGGACAGGCCTTCTGACGTGCGCACCGGACTGGCTGCCCTGCTCGTGCTGCTGCTCACCGCGCCCGCTCCGCGCGCGGAGGTGATCGACCGCGTCCTCGCGATCGTCGACGGCACGCTCGTGACGCTGTCGGACGTGCGCACCGCGGTCGTCCTGCAGCTCGTCGCGGTTCCCGACGCGACGGCGCTCGAATCGGGGCTCGAGCGCTGGATCGACCGCCTGCTCGTGCTGCAGGAGGTCGAGCGCTTCGCGCCGCCGGAGCCGGACCCCGCGGTCGTCGACGTGCGGCTCGCCGACGTGCTCAGCCGGCTCGGCCCGCCGGACGAGCGGCGCGGGCAGCTGGAGGCGCTGGGTGTCAGCGAGGCCTGGCTGCGCGCCTGGGTGCGCGACGACCTGCGCATCCAGGCGTACATCGACCAGCGGTTCAGCGGCACGCTGGAGCCGACCAGCGAGGAGCTCGAGAACTACGCGCGCGAGAACCCGGGCGCGTTCGGCGAGGAGGGCCGGCTCACGCCGGCCGACGAGCAGGCGATCGCGCGGACGGGAGCGATGGCGGCCCGCCGGCGCGCGCTGGTGGCGGACTGGGTGCAGGGGCTCAGACGTCGCGCCGAGATCCTGCGTCCCTCGCGATGAGCTCGCGGTAGAGATCGCCGAATCGGCGCTGGATCACCCGCCAGTCGAACCGCTCCTCCAGGAGCCGCCGTCCAGCGTCGCCGTACGCCCCCCACCTGTCCCGCTCGCGGATCGCGGTCGCGAGCGTGCCGGCCAGCGCATCCGGTGAACCCGGATCGACCAGCCAGCCGGTCGCGCCCGGCGCGACCTTGTCCGGCAGCCCGCCCGCGCGGGTGGCGAGCACCGGCCGCCGGTGGAGCATCGCTTCCAGCGTCACGAGCGAGCTGCCCTCGTAGCGGGTCGGATGCACGAACAGGTCCGCCGCGTCGTACCACGCGTGCAGCGTCCGATCGTCGACCCGTCCGGTGATCAACACGCGCGACGCGAGCCCCGACTCGTGCAGGCTGCGCTCGAGCGCCGGCCGCGCGGGGCCGTCCCCGACGAGCACCCAGCGCCACGCGACGTCGCCGGGCCATGTCGCCAGCGCGGCCGCCAGGTCGGCGAAGCCCTTGTTCGCCTCGATCCGGCCGACGCTCACGAGCAGCACGGCGTCGTCGCCAATCGCGGCGCGCTGCCGCACGGCGCGGCCGGCTGCGGGATCGACCAGATGGTCGAGGTCCTGCACGTCGAGCCCGTTCGGGATCACGCGGACCACGTCCTCGGCGACGGGGAGATGACGCCGCACGGCCGGCCGGATGGCTTCGTCGGTCGCGATCACCGCGTCGCTCGCGCGCGCCGTCCGCCGGACCACTGCCTGAAGCGGCGCGTACCCGAGCCCCTTCAGGCGCTGGCCCCCGTAGCGGCCGTCGGCGCCGCCGAACTCCTCGAGCCCCTGCGGGTTGAGCACGAGCGGCGCTCGCGCGCCGCGCGACCGTGCGGTCGCATAGCCCCAGGCGCTCGCGCCGACGCCATAGACGACGTCCACCTCGCCGCGGGCCACCAGCCGCGCCACGGCGATCCCGGCGCGCCGTCCGAAGACCGGATACGCGGTGCTCCGATCGACGATGGTGGTGCCGCGGCGACCGGCGAGCGGAAACGTCCGGTACGGCACGAAGCAGGCGCTGAAGCGCGGATGACCGCCGACGATCCGCCAGCGATCCGGATCGACGCCCTGCGGCGCCGGCGGTGTGCGCGTGACGAGCGTCACGCGCCAGCCGGCGTCGAGGTGATGGCGGACGAGATCGTAGAGGTGCCGCTCGAGGCCGCCGATGCCGTGCAGCGCGTACACGGACCGGCCCAGCACGGCGACCCGGAGCGGCCGCTCCTCAGCCATGCGCCGCTCCGGCCTTCGCGCGTACGACCTCCGAGTACACGCCGAGAATCCGGTCCACGACCGTGGACGCCGCGAAGGTCGCCTCCACGTGCGCCCGGAGCTGCCGGCCGAGCGTGTCCGCGAGATTGCGATCCGTGGCGAGCCTGGCGGCATCGGCGGCGAGCGCGTCGGGGTCGGCCGAGAGCAGCCCGGTCACGTCATGCCGGATGATGTCGCGCGTGCCGCCCGTGTCCATGGCGGCGACCGGAATGCCCAGCGCGCCGGCCTCGAGGAGCACGCGGCTGAGCGACTCGGGGCCGTGCGACGGAAAGAGCAGCAGGCGCGCGTGCGCGACGCATCCGAGCGCCGCGTCGCGCGGCAGCCAGCCCATGAAGCGCGCGTCGATGCCGGCACGGCGCGCCTCCGCCTCCATCGCCGCACGCAGTTGTCCATCGCCGGCCACCACGAGCGGCCACGGCAGCTTCGCGCGCTCGAAGACGCGGAGCAGATGCTGCGCCCCCTTGTTCGGCTCGAGCTTCCCGCTGAACACGGCGTACGGCCCGTCGATCGGCGGCGGCGATTCGGCCGCGGCGCTCCGGATCGCGTCGAGGTCCACCGGGTTCGGGATCCGGCGAATGGCGCCTTCCGGCAGTTCGGGCGCGCGCGCCGCCAGATCCGCCGCCATGGCCGTGCTGACGGCGATGACGGCATCGGCCTCCGCCAGCGCGCGGCGCTTGCGGGCGAGGTTGGCGCGCATGTACGGGATGAGCGGCCACGCCATCGGCGCCGCCGCGCCGGCGCGCGCATGCAGGCATCGCCGCATGTTGGCGGGCGTGCAGGCCGGACAGAGCGCCGCGGCGCCCCGATCCCGAATCAGATCGGACCAGTAGCAGACCGGCCAGTAGTCCCGGACTGTCGCAACCACCGGGATGCCCGCACCCCGCGCGGCGCGGACGGCCGGCGCCGTGCTCAGCACGTGCTGGGCGTGGACCACGTCGACCGGGTCGCGGGCGAGCCGCGCGGCGAGCCGGCCGGCAACGTGCCGCCAGAGACGCTCGTTCTTGAAGTAGTTGCGCACGAACGGCACGCGCGGCGCCGGCGCCGCGATCTCCTCCACCGTGAAGCCGTCGTACTCGTGGCGGGCGTCCCGTGCGGTTCCGGGGCGCGGCCGGACGAGGGCCACGTCCACGCCTCGCGCGCGCAGGCCACGCGCCAGCTCGTACGTGCTCCAGCCGCTGCCGCCGCAGTGCGGCGGGAACGAGTCGGTTACGAGCAGGACGCGCACCGGTTCATTATTGCGGATCGCGGCGGCGTGCCCGGTCCGCGGCCACACGCGCGAACGCCGCGTCCAGCGCCGCACAGTGGGCCTCCCAGCTGTAGTCGCGCTCGGCTCGCGCACGGGCCTGACGTCCCAGTGCGGCCCGGTCTCGCTCCAGCATCGCGGCGAGCGCGTCGGCGAGCGCGCCCGGCGTGGCCGGTTCGTAGAGCAGCCCTTCGACGCCGTCGGCAACGAGCGCGCGCAGCCGCGGGAGGGCCGGTGCGACCACGGGCAGGCCGGAGGCCATGTACTCGAAGATCTTGAGCGGCGACCAGTAGAACGCCAGTTGCAGCGGCGGATGGCGCGCGACGTCGAACGGCGCGACGCCGATATCGGCCGCGGCCAGCGCCGCCGGCATCGCGTCATGGGGCAGCGGGCCGGTGAACGTCACCCCCGTCAGCCCGCGCGCGGCCTCCATTGCCGCCGGCCGCTCCGGGCCGTCGCCGATCAGGACGGCGTGCAGGTGCGTGATGCCGCGTTCCCTGAGCAGCCGCACGGCCTCGACGAGCGTCGCGGCGCCGTGCCACGCGCGGAACGCGCCCGCGAAGATCGCGACCACCGATCCCGGCTCTCGCGTCCAGGGGGGGACGCCGGCGGCATCGGGCCGGAATCTCCGCGTGTCGGCGCCCCATTCGATCTCCAGCACCCGCTCCGGCGGTGTCCAGTCCGGCAGTACCGCGGCGCTCGGCGTGACGATCAGATCGGCCGCTGCGACCTGCCGCTCCCGCCAGCGCCGCATCGGCTGCGCCAGCAGCAGGCGGTCGAGCGTGGCTTTCGGAGAGCCCGCATAGTCGACCACCGGTGCGTTGACCTCGAGCACGTAGGCGGCGCCGGACGCGCGCGCGGCCAGCATGCCCTCGCCGCCGAAGTTGTGGTACCGCTCGACGACGACGTCGGGGCGCAGCGTCCTCGCGAGCCGGCGGGCCGCCGGCGCGCGGAGCAGCCGCAGGTGCGGCCGCCGCAAGGGGGCGGCCACGGCATGCCAGTGCACACCCGTGGGCGGCACGCCCGGGCCGGGCGCCGTGAGCACGTGGACTTCGTGCCCGTGCCGGGCAAGCCCCTCGGCCACCGAGGCGACGTGCACCGATCCGCCGAGCGTGCCGGGCACCTGCTGGTCGATGGCGGAGTAGAGGATGCGGAGCGGCACGGCAGATCAGCGCGGCGCGCCGGGCACGCGCTCGAGCAGCGCGAAGAACGGTCCCGTGCGGACGCGCCCGAACAGCCGGACGTCGATCGTCGTCAGCACGGTGATCGCCTGCAGCATCCGCAGGAGCACGCCGCCCCGCGCCAGTCGGCGCTTGGCGGCGAGCCGGGCCGCGCGCGCTTCGGCGTCTCCATCCCTCGCGGATGCGGCCGATTCGCCGCGCGCGCTCCCGCGCGTGGTCCAGCGCCCGAGGGCCCGCTCCGCCATCCGCATCAGCACGTTCTCGACGAAGGCGCCGACGAGCGGTGTGTAGTAGCGGATCATCGCGATGCGGAACCCGGCGGCTCCCACCGTCCGCTCGAGGTCCGGGATGTCGGCGAGCGGGTTCAGGTGATCGGACTTCCGCAGGCGCTCCCGTTCGAGATCGACCAGCCCGACGCGCTCGAGCCCGTGCGCGAGCGCGTTGATGGCGCGCAGTCCCCGCGCGAGCGGTGAGTTCTTCCGCACGTGCGAGTAGACGAACACGCGCCCGCCCGGCCGCACCACGCGCGCCATCTCGGCGAGCACGCCGGCCAGGCCGTCGCGCGACAGGTGCTCGAAGACGTCGAGCGCGTACCCCTTGTCGAACACGCCGTCGGCGAAGGGAAGCCGGCGGAGATCGCCGAGCACCAGGTCGCTGCCTTCCAGCGCCTCGTGCGCGAAGTACGGCGCGACGTCCACGCCGACGAGCGAGGCGCCGCTGCCGGCGTTCCACACGAGCGAGCGCCCGCTCCCGCATCCGAAGTCGAGCGCCGTCTCGCCGGGGCGCAGCGCCAGCATGCGCCGCAGCATCCACTGGCGGACGCCGGCCTGCAGCAGCGGGGGCGACACGGTCTCGTGCCGCGCATCCGCGTGCAGCGCCTCCTCCGTGTACAGCGTCGTCTGGTCGAACGTGCCGGCAGGACGCAGATCCAGATAGCCGGGTCCGCGCGCGAAGCGGCGTCCGCAGCCCTCACAGGTCAGCGCGTCGGCATCGGCCGCCAGGCGGCCCCGGCAGTCCGGACAGCAGATCAGCTGCAGGAGCGTGTCCGAGATCACGCCTCCGCTCCGGCCGCACGGTCGAGAACGCCTTCGAGCCGCAGCGCGCGCGTGTCCCAGCCGTACTCCGCGGCGTCCTGCCGCGCTCGTTGCGCCAGGCGGCACGAGAGCTCCCGATCCTCGAGGAGCCGGCGGAGCCCGTCGGCGAGCGCCACCGGCGAGTCCGGCGGCACGAGCACGGCGTTCTCGTCGTGCCGCAGCACCTCCCGCAGCGCGTGCAGGTCCGAGGCGACAATCGGGCGTCCCATCGCCATGTACTCGAACAGCTTCAGCGGCGACGTGTACCGGTCCGAGATGTGCGTCCGCCGGTTCGGCAGCACCAGCACCCGCGCGCGCGCGAGCTCGTCGCGCACGGCCGCCGGCGGCACCCATCCGGCGAACGTCACGCGGTCTGCGACGCCGAGCTTCCGCGCACTCGCGTCCAGCCGGTCGCGGTCCACGCTCTCGCCCGGCTGGCCGCCGACGATGCGCGCGTGCACGCCGGGCAGGTGCGCGAGCGCCTCGATCAGGACGTCGACCCCCTTCCACGGATACAGATGCCCCGCGTACACGATGAGTGCGGGATTGCTCTCGGGAATGGGACCCGGTTCGCCGGCCAGCAGCCCCGGCCGCATGCCGTCGGGAATGACCGCCGCGTTCAGCCTGGTGCCGAAACGATCCTCCAGCTCCTGCTGGTGGACACGCGTGAGAGTCACGTAGCCCTGCGCCCGCCGCCACACGCGGCGTTCGCGGCGCGTCAGGCGGGCGAGGCGCGCCGTCGACGGCGGCGCCGCGGTCGACAGCAGACGCGGCAGCTCCACCGCCACCGCCGGCGCGTAGCCGTGCGCCTCGTACACCAGGGGCGCCCGGAGCGTGCCGAACGCCGGCGAGAGCAGCAGGTCCGCAATCCCGAGATCGCGCGTGAGCACCACGTCGACGCTCCGGCGCAGCGCGCGCGCGGCCGCGAGGACCATGTACGACGGCCTGCGCAGGCTCGCCGGCGTCCACGGGGCCGCGACGATCGTCAGGCGATCGACGCGCGAGGCGCCGTAGAACTCCCAGGGATCCCGCGCCGGCCGGGCCGTGTCGCGGCGAACGAACAGCGTGACCTCGTGATCGCGGGCGGCCAGCGCCCGGCAGGTCTCGAACGTCTGGACTCCGTTGGCGCGCTCGAGCGGGAATCGGATGTCGGCGAGATACAGGATGCGCACGCGACGCCTATTATGGGGCACCGGTGCCGCGGCTGCGGCAGCCGGCTACGGCTGCCCGGGACGGTGCGCGTAGAACGAGGCGCGCTCGAAGAGAAAGCGGTACGTCAGTTCCGGCAGCCGCGCCGGGAGCTCGACGAAGGCCACGCGGGCCGCCTCCGGGACGTCGAGCCGGTGGCGATCCATCAGGCCCGCGCCGAACTGCACCATCAGCGCCAGATTCCAGTAGACGCACAGCGCCGCGGCGGCAAGCGTCAACCCGCGTGCCCGGCCGCGTACCCGGTCGAACAGCACGAGCAGCCCGATGACGAGCAGCGGCGTCAGGCTGACGAACCGGCGCTGCCCGAACGCGCCCGCGGCGCTCCACGACGCCACGCTGCCCGCCACGTAGATCTGCCCCGCCGCGCCGAGCAGCAGCAGCAGACCGAGCCGTCGCTGATCGCCGGCGCCGCCACTCCGCTGCGGCGCCGCGACCAGCAGCACCAGGCCGGCCGCCGCCAGCAGCGCCAGCGGCGTCCACAGCAGGAAGCCGTGCTGCGGGGACGCGAGCACGTCGAGCGCGTGCGGCGAGGTCCAGTACATCTTGCGCGCGACGAGACGCGACGGGCCGATGCGGCCGTTGAGCGAGAGGTACGCGAGCGCCTGCGGCAGGAACGCCAGCAGGCCGGCCGCGATCCCGGCGGCAGCCGCGCGCAGCAGATGCAGGCGCCCGTGATGGCCGGCGGTGCCGGACGCGGGGGTCGTCGTCGCGAACGTCAGCGCGAAGTCGACGGCCACCAGCGGCACGTAGAACGCATCCTGCTCGCGCACCATCGTCATCAGCGCGGCGCAGGCGCCGAGCGCCGCCGTGCCGGCGACGCTCCAGTTCCGCCGGACCAGCAGCCAGACGAGCAGGAACAGCGAGGTCGCGAACGCCGACGTCGCGTGCGCCATCACCGGCGACAGATACATGTAGAACGCCAGCGGGGTGCCGAACCAGACCGCCAGCGCCGCGGCAGCGGCGGGGAGCAGCGGCGGCTCGTAACCGAGTATCTGGCGTCCCGCGCGCAGGCTGACGACGAGCGCCAGCCATCCGTAGAGCGCCGAGGCGAGGCAGACCGCGGCGATATAGGGGAGCGAGTAGCCGTCGGCGTCGTGCACGCCGCTGAGCCGGGCCCACGCATGCCCCACGGCGTAGAACGGCGCCCAGAGAATCGCCGATCCGATCGTGCCGAAGTTGATGTGCTGTCCGGTCTCGGTCCGGCGCTCGAGGAAGGTCTCGTGGAAGCCGTGCGCCCGCGCGATGCCGCGGTCGTGGAACTGCGCGTACTCGTTGCCGAACGCCACGTCGCCGTCGAACCAGATCGAACGCAGGTACGAGAAGTACTGCACTTCGTCCGACGCGAAGAGGCGCGGCGTGATCAGCGGGGTGGTGAGCAGGAACAGCAGCCCGAGCAGGCCGGCCGTCGAACGCCGGCGTGAGGCAGGCATCCCGCCAATCCTACACGCTGCCGGGCCCGATGAGGAGATATCGCAGGATCTCCTGCCCGTTGAAGCCGGCGTGGCTGGTCACCGACGCCAGCACGCTGCGCCGCCACAGATACATCGCGCCCCAGATCAGTCCCAGCACCGCCGTCGCGATGCCCGCGTCGAGCCCCTGGACGATGTGCCCGACGCCGAACGCTGCGCTCGTCACGAGCAGGCCCACGGTGGCGCCCCCGAGATGCCGCTCGAAACGCGTGATCAGGAACGCGCGCTGCAGTTCCTCGCGTACGCCGCCGCCGATGAGCGCGACGACGGCGAAGAGCCACGCCTCCAGCGGCGACTGCAGCAACTGTGCGAAGGGATTGACGGGCACGTTGTGCAGCCACGGCGCCAGCCGCCGCACCAGCAGGATGAGCCCCGTCGTCAGCAGGAGCAGCGGGATGACAGTGATGATGCCGAGCGGAATCTCCGTCGCGGGCCGGCGCCGGCCGAGGAACACCTCGCGCGCCGACTCGCCCTCGTAGCGCAGGATCAGCAGGATCAGGCCGAGCAACAGCACCGTGTCGGCCAGCGACAAGGTGAACACCCAGGTGATGTTGAGCCGCTCGTCGTCCAGGAAGGGACGATGTCCGAGCAGCGCGAGGACCTGCACGATCAGCAGCTGCGTCGGAATCCCGGAGCAGAGCAGGATTTCCAGCAGGGCCCGCACGCGAGGGGAGCCTGCCGGGTGCACGGCTGGCGCAGGTGGCGCGCCGCCGGCGGGCGGTCCCGGATCGCCCGGCCCATCGGGATGCCAGGTCATGTCCGTGCGATCCGGCGGTTCCGACCCGGGGCCCTTCAGCGGTCCAGCCGCACGCGCACCGGTACGGCCTCCGACAGGCGGACCGTGACCGGCGTGCCCGACGAGAGCTGCACTTCCTCGCCGCGCGTTGCGAGCACGGCGCCCGTGCCGGCCCCCGCACCGACGGCCGATCCGATGGCGGCTCCCTTTCCGCCGCCGACGATGCCGCCGACGATCGCGCCGGCCCCGGCGCCGATGCCGATCTTCGTCGCGTCCTCCTTCTTCGTGCCGCGCGCGTTCCGGATCACCGACGACGTGCGGATGCGATACGACTCGCCGTCCACCTCGACGTCCGTGAAGCGGAACGCCAGCCGCGCCCGGCCCTTCACCTTGCCGGATCGCTCGGCCACCGTGACGACGCCACGCAGTACCGTGCCTGCCGGCAGCACCTTCACGCCGTCGACGGCGACGTCGCGCCGGAGCGTGGCCCGGACCGGATCTTCGAGCGACGCCGTATCGGAGGCCAGTGCCGTCTCGAGCCGCAGCGGCAGCTCCGTGCCCGCCGGCAGCGTGATCGGCCGGATCGTGGGTGCGGCAGCGGCCGTCCCGCCTGGCGCCGCGTCGGGCGTGAGCCGCGATACCGGCGAGCGGCCCCCGGGTGCGGGCGCCGCGCTGTCGTCGCCGGACGGCGCCGGCGGTGCAGGAGCGGGCGCGTCGGCGGCCGGTGCGGCTTCGTCGGTCTGGGCCGGCGCCTGAGCGTCCTGCGCGGGCGGGGGCGGTGCCGTGCCGTCGCCCGCGGGCGCGGGATCACCGCCGCATCCGACGGCGATCGCCGCGGCGACGAGGGCTGTCAGCAAGCTGGTTCGCATCTTGAAATGTCCTCCTCCGCGGCATGCGTTGCAGCAAGGGGCGGACCATGACAAAGTTACTCGAATCAAGGTCTTAACGGCTGTGTCATGCGGACGCCCGCGGACGGGTGACCGTGAATCGTGTAATTATTACCTCACAAGCAGGTCCCGATGAGCACTACTACGATCGCTGATACGGATCGGGCGTCACACACGGCTGCCGAGCGCGTGCTGATCGTCGAGGACGACAGCGCCGCCCGCACCGGCCTGACCGAGCTGATTCGGACCTGGGGCTTCCTGACGGATTCGGCGGCGGACGGCGAGGAGGCGCTGCAGAAGATCGCGCAGTTCCGCCCGTCCATCGTGCTGACCGATCTGGTGATGCCCCGGCGGACCGGGCTCGAGTTGCTGGAGGCGCTCCGGGAGATCGACCCGGGAATCGCCGTCATCCTGCTCACCGCGCAGGGGACGGTCGAAACCGCCGTGGAGGCGATTCGCAGCGGCGCCTACGATTACCTGACCAAGCCGGTCGACCCGCAGCGTCTCCGGATTCTCCTCGACAAGGCGGCCGAGCGTCAGAACACGCTGCGGGAGGTGCAGGTCCTGCGCCGCACGCTGCGCGACAAGGGCGCCTTCGGGCGGATGATCGGCGCCAGCCCGGAGATGCGCCGCATCTACCAGGTGGTCGAGCAGGCGGCCCCGACGACGGCCTCGGTGCTGATCACGGGAGAGTCGGGCACGGGCAAGGAGCTGGTCGCGCAGACCATCCACCAGCTGAGCCCGCGCAACAAGATGCCGTACGTCGCGGTGAACTGTGCGGCCATTCCCGAGACGCTGCTGGAGAGCGAGATCTTCGGTCACGAGAAGGGGGCCTTCACCGGCGCGATGGAGCGCCGGCAGGGCGTGTTCGAGCTCGCGGACCGCGGCACGATCTTCCTCGACGAGATCGCGGAGATGACGCCGCAGACGCAGGTGAAGCTGCTGCGCGTGCTGCAGGAGCGCAGCTTCCGCCGTCTCGGCGGCCGCGTGGAGACGCCGGTGGACGTGCGGGTCATCGCCGCCACGAACCAGGATCCGATGGCGGCGGTGCGCGACAACAAGCTGCGCGAGGACCTCTATTACCGTCTGAACGTGTTCTCGATCGCGCTGCCGCCCCTGCGCGATCGCAAGGACGACCTGCCGCTGCTGGCGCAGTCGTTCCTCGCGGAGTTCGCCGAGCGGAACGACAAGCCGGTGAAGGCGATCAGCCCGGACGCGATGCGGCGCCTGGAGCAGTATCACTGGCCGGGGAACGTGCGCGAGCTGCGCAACGTCATCGAGCGCGCGACGATTCTCGCCGACACCGAGTTCATCGAGGCGAAGCACCTGCCGCCGCTCGGCACCGCGGCGCCGGCCTCGCCGTCCACGCAGATGGCGCTGGAGCCGGGCATCACGGTCGAAGAGGCCGAGCGCCGGCTCATCATCCTGACCCTCGAGCACACGAACGACAACAAGACCCGGGCCGCCGAGATCCTCGGAATCAGCCTCAAGACGTTGCACAATAAACTGAACAGGCTGGGACTCCGGAAGAGCAGCGCGCCGTAGGGCGCGCCGGGCGCGTGCCGTCCGGCGCGCGCCACCCGGCCGGTGGGCTTCCGTCTGCGGGGGCGGGCTCCGCGGATTGCCAGCGGCAGCTGACGTGCGCCTCTCCATTCGCGCGAAACAGGTGCTCGGCGTGACCACGCTCGTGGGCGTGGTTGTCGTCGGGCTCAGCGTACACGGCCTGGCGCAGCTGGCACGCGTGCGGCTCGACGAGACCCGTGCGCGCGGCCAGCTGCTGGCCGACGCCATCTACCAGCGCACCTTCCAGATCGTGCCCGAGGCGGTCGACCCGGAGGCGGCCCTGCGCGAGGACGGCGGCCTGCGGGCGATTCTCGAGTCGTCCGTGTACTCGCCGCAGGTGACCGGCGCGGCCATCGTCTCGCCGGACGGGCGGATCCTCGCGCACCTCGATCCGGATCGGATCGGCCGCCGGCAGCCTGAAGCGCCAAACCTGGACGAGCTGGCCGACCGGCCCGGGCTCGAGCAGCTCTGGCGCATCTTCCGCGACGAGGGACGGACCTACGAGATCGTCTCGCCGCTGCGCGTTGGCGATCGCGAGGTCGGCACCGTGCGCATCGGCGTGTCGACGCTGCTCGTCCAGCAGGATCTGGAGACCCGGCTCGGGCCCGTGCTGCGGACGGCGGGGTGGGTGCTGCTGCTGGCGGTGGGCGGCGCGCTGATCCTCGCGCAGCTGATGCTGCGGCCGATTCACGTCCTCCGGAGCGGGCTGCGCAGCCTCGGACGCGGCGAAGGGGCGACGCTCGAGCTGCCGCAGGACGAGTTCGGCGATCTCGGGCGCGAGATCAAGGCGGTCAGCGAACGCCTGCTCGCCGAGCGTGTGGATCCCGAAGGACCGCAGGCGGGGCTCGACTCGATCGTCGAGCACCTGGCGGACGCGGTCGGGATCTTCGGCCCGGCCGGCGAGCTGCTGTTCGCGAACCCCACGCTGCGCGGGCTGCTGCGGGCGGCCGAGGAAGCCGGGGATCCGTTCTCGAGCATCGTGCAGCGCACGCTGGATTCGCGGACGTCCGCCGATCCGGTGACGCTGTCGCTGCCGACGGGCGATCCGGACGGCGGGCACCGCGAGTGGCAGGTCACGGCGCATCCCGTGGAGGGGCCGGATCGCCGGCTGGTGGGCGTGATGGTCGTCGCACGCGACCTCGCCGCGCTCGGCGAAGTGCAGTCGACGCTGCGCTATTCGCGGAAGCTGGCGGCCCTGGGCCGGCTGACGGCGGGGGTCGCGCACGAGGTGAAGAACCCGCTGAACGCGATGACCATTCATCTCGAGCTCCTCCGCAGCAAGCTGACCGCGGCGCGCGCCCGGGTCGCGGCGGGGATCGGCGACGTCCATCCGGCCGGCGCCGATGAGGCGGCGCTGGAACACGTCTCGGTGATCGGCAGCGAGATCAAGCGGCTCGATCAGGTGGTGCAGGGCTTCCTGAAGTTCATGCGCGCCGAGGATCTCAAGCTCAGGCCCGTCGACGTCGGCGAGCTGCTGCGCGGCATCGCGCGCGTCGTCGAGCCGGACGCGGCGGCGTCGTACATCCGCGTCATCTGCGAACAGCCCTCGGAGGCGCCGTTCGTTCAGGGGGACCCGGAGGCGCTGCGCCAGGCGCTGCTGAATCTGGCGCTGAATGCGTGCCAGGCGATGGCCAACGGCGGCACGCTTCGGCTGACGTCGCGGGTGCTGTCCGGCCGGCGGGTCGCGATCACCGTCGAGGATAGCGGGATCGGCATCGCCCCGGCGGACCTGCCACGCATTTTCGATCTGTACTTCACGACCAGGCAGGGCGGCAGCGGCATCGGGTTGTCCATGGTGTTCCGGACCGTTCAGCTGCACGACGGCGAAATCGAAGTGCAGTCCACGCCCGGCACCGGGACGACCTTCCGGATCGTGCTGCCGCAGGCGAATGGCGGGAGCTCGGTTCTCGGACTTCGCTGACACACGACGTGAGACAATAGACCGTTGTCCCCAGTACTTCACCGCACCCGCTCGCTGTTCGTACTGATGGCGGCCGTCGTGCTGGCTCCGGCCTGCGCGACGCCGCGCGCGCAGGTGGAGACCGCCCCGCCGCCGCCGCTGGCGGTGCCCGTTCCGCCGCCGCGCATCATCCTGCCGCCGGATCCCGCGCTGCCGGCCGTGGCGGAAGTGCCGGAATCGCTGGTGGAGTCGCCGCCGCCGCGCCCGTCGCGCCCGGCGAACGCGCGCGCCGAGTCGACGCGGACCGGCGACGGCCCGCGCGTGACGGACGTGGGCAACGGGGATCGGGCGGGCGACGGCGCCGCCGCGGTCGTCGAGACGCCGGTGGGCACACCGCCCGAGGATGCCGCGGACCTGGACCTGCGGCGCCAGCTGCAGCGGGCGTTCCAGGACCTGCAGCGCGTGGACTACGCGATGCTCTCCAACGATCTGAAGGCCCAGTACGACACCGCGCGGCGCTTCATCGTGCTCGGCGAGCAGGCGCTCAAGGAGCGCAACCACCTCTTCGCCGCGACGCTGGCCGACAAGGCCAACGCGATCGCCTCGTCGCTGCTGCGGCGCTGATCCGCCCGTGCTCTTCGGGCCGCCAGCGCGGGCGGGACCTGATCAGACCTGATCCGACCTGATCCGCCCGCGCTCCCTCGGGCACCAGCGCGGGCGG
>CAYUPN010000003.1:0-22397 GCA_964446605.1 uncultured Bifidobacteriaceae bacterium
GGCCGCGCGCTGACTCCCACGCGCGGCGGATGCGGGACCTGGTCCGCCGAAGCCCTCGAACGAACGCGCGGGCGAAGGCGAGACCTGATCCGCCCGCGCTGACGTCACCAGCGCGGGCGGGACCTGATCCGACCTGATCCGACCTCGTCACGACCCGAAGCCGAGCACCTCGCGGCAGTACTTGATGCTGCGCTCCAGCTCGCCGCGCTGATAGTCCTGCTCCGCCTGACGGCGAGCGGCGCCGTCCGGGGGCCGGAACGGCGCGCGGGGACGGCCGGCCTTTGCCAGCGCGAGGAATCGGGCGAAGCCGGCCGCCGGCATGTTCGGCCAGGCCTTCCAGAACTCCGGCGTCAGGTACGGGAACTCGCGGCTGAACCCCGAGATCGTCTCGATGTGCACCGGCACCCCGGGGCACAGCGTCCGGAACGCGTCGAAGTACGCCTTCAGATCGATCTGGCCTTCGCCCATCGCGGTCCACGCGACCGCGGCCCCCGTGTCCGTCTCCCACACCGCCGAGTCGCGCAGGCTGGTCGTGGCGACGTACGGCGCGAGCGTGCGGAGATTGTCGAGCGGGTCCTCGAGCGTCCACAGCGCGTTGCCGGAGTCGAGGTTCACGCCGACGTACTCCGTTCCGGCGGTCCTGACGAGCCCGGCGAGCTCGGTGGAATGCATGTCGCCGGCGTGGTTTTCGACGGCGATGCGGACGCCGGCATCCATCGCACGCGACCGCTGCGACCGGCACACCTTCACGACGGCGTCGATGTGGCGCTCAATGCCGCCGTCCGTCAGCCGGTCCTCCCACGTGCCGAGGACGACGCGGATGACGGGGGAGCCGAGGGCGTGGGCCATGCGGATGCCGAGCGCGAGATGCTCCTCGGCCGTGCCCCGGTTCGGGCGGAAGGCCTTCGAGGTCGGGTCGATGCTCCAGGTGCCGAGATGGATGCGCACCCCTTTCGCATCCGCCTGCGCCCTGACCTTCCGCAGGTACGCGTCCTCGTGCGACTCGAGCGCATCGAAGTCCGTGATGAAGAGCGACGTGCAGCCGAGCGAGGCCGTGTAGTCGACGAGCTGCGGCGCCTTCCAGCCCATCGCCCGCACGGCGAAGTTGTCGATCCCGAGCGCGTGGCCCGCGGCGGCAACCGGTGCGCCGCGCAGCGCCGCCGTCGCGGCGCCCACCGCCACGCCGGCCGATTGGAGGAACTGCCGTCTCGTCGGAAGACTGCTCATGCCACTCCTCGGCTGCAATCCGGGACCGCGCGTCAGGCGGCCTGTGCCGGCAGCGCGTCCACGATCTCGCACAGAATCGGCGCGTGGTCGCTCGTGCCGATTTCCGGGAGCACGTCGCATCGCGAGACGCGGGGAACGAGGTCGCGCGACGCCAGCACGTAGTCGATCCGCCACCCGATGTTGCGGGCCCGCATGTTACGCCACGGCGCCCACCAGGTGAACAGCCCGTCGTTGTCCGGCTGGAGCGTGCGGCTGAGATCCACCAGCCCCGTGCCGAGCAGCGCGTCGAAGGCGGCGCGCTCGTCCGGGCGCTGGCCGATGGCGGTCGCCTTGCGCTCCTTCGGGTGCACGTCCATGTCGGTGTGGGCGACGTTCAGGTCGCCGCACAGGACCAGCGTTTCGCCGCGCGCGATCACGGACGCGGCCCACGCGGTGAGCTCCTCGAGAAATCGCATCTTCGCCGGAAAGTCCTTGCCGCCATTGGGCACGTAGACCGAGGCGACGTGGATGCCGTGCACGACGGCCGTTGCGATGCGGCACTCGAAGTCGAGCGGCGGATGTTCGACGACCGGCGGCTCGGGAACGGTCTGCCGGTTGAAGAGCAGCGCCACGCCCGAGTAGCCGCCGGCGCCATGCCAGTAGCACTGGTAGTCCTCCGGCTCGTAGAGCAGCGGCGGCAGCTGTTCGGGTTTGGCCTTGATCTCCTGCAGGCACACGACGTCGGGCCGGTCGCGCGCGATCCACTCGTGCAGCTGATCCTTCCGCGCACGGATTCCGTTGACGTTCCAGGTGGCGATCTTCATCGCGCGGATACCGCCGCCGGCGAGCCGTCCAGCGCCTCCGTGAGGACGCGCCCCTCGACGTCCCGGAGCTCGACGCCGAGCAGCCGGGCAATGGTCGGCGCGATGTCGAGGCTCCGCACGTGTCCGATGCGGGCCCCCTTCCGGACCCCGCGCCCCGACAGCACCACGGACGTGTGCATGTCCGGATGGGCCGGCAGGTAGCCATGCTCGTACCGGGGTGATGCCATCTTCGCGCGCGCCGTGGACGACGAGTCGGGCCTGGCGGTCAGGAAGGTGTCGATCTCGCCGATGAGCATGTAGTGTCCACGCACGTACGGGCTCTCCTCGTACGTCGGGAGCCCCAGCGCATGGAACTCCTGCGGCCGGACGAGACGGGACACGCCCGGCAGGCGGACCGCGGCCGCGAGCGCGTCGTCGAGCGCCCCGCCGTCGCGCTGGCGATCGAAGGCCGGGCGCAGCTCGACGTACAGGCTCCAGCCGCCCGGATGCAGCGCGACGCGGTCCCCCAGGCCCGCGAACAGCGGGGCGACGTTCACCTCGTGATCGATCGTCGCGAACCCGTGGTCGGCCGTGACCACGAACGTCGTCTTGCTCGAGAGTCCCGCCTTCTCGACCGCCTCGACGAGCAGGCCGACTGCGCGATCGGCCGCCGTGAGCGCCGCGCGCGACCGGTAGTGCGCCGGGCCGACCTCGTGCTGGACGATGTCGGTCTCCAGGAAATGAATGGCGGTCAGCGCCGGCCGGTGCGTGCGGATGGCGTACGCCGCCGCCTGCGCGAGCACGAAGTCGGATGCGCTGTGCACGTGCGGGTCGTGGTAGTAACGGAAGTAGTCGTCGATGTCGATGTCCGCGTCGCGCAGCTCGCGGAGCACCGCCTCCGGCACGGCGGCCGGATCGGGCACGTTCGTCGCGGCGAAGACCTCGGGGAAGTTGAAGTCGATCGCCGGATCGTCCTTCGTCTCCGGCCAGAAGAACGACGCGGACGTGAGTCCCGCCGCACGGACGGCGTCGAATAGCGTGGGCACGCGCACCATCCCGGTCCGCGGCTTGTTCGTGACGTGGAACCGCTCGCCGGTAGTGCGGTCGACCAGCCGGTTCGACAGCACGCCGTGGCGCCTCGGCGTGACGCCGGTCACGAGCGTGGTGTGCGAGGGGTGCGTCACGCTCGGAAACACCGTCTCCCCGCTCTCGGCCTCGACGCCGTCCGCCGCCAGACCGCGGATGACGGGCAGGTCGAGCGTCCGGTCCTTCAGATGGAAGTTCGCGAACCCGTCGATCGTGACGAGCACGACGTGACGGCTGTCCCCGCCGGGGAAGGCCAGCGACGCCAGCACGAAGAGAGAGGTGCAGAGGAGGAGTCGCATCGCAGCAAGCATAGCGGATCGCCGAATGCGGACTTCGGCGTACGGGCGGTACCATGAACGGATGCAGGTTCGCGTCCTGAGGCTGCACGCCGGCTACCAGTGCGGACACTCGGGGATGTGCTGTACGGCGCCGTGGGGCGTACCGGTGGAGGCGCCCGTGTACGCGCGGCTGACGCACGCGCTGCGCACGGGGGAGTTGCGTACGGGACAGATGGGCCCGGAGGACGCGTTCGTTCCCGCGGAGGCCGTCGGTGCGGGCCGGCCCGGGCAGATGCTGCTCGCCAAACGGGGGGACGCGTGCGTGTTCTTCGAACCGGATCGCGGAAACCTCTGCGCGGTGCACCGTCAACTGGGACACGAGGCGCTTCCCTCGACCTGCCGCCACTTCCCGCGCGTGGCGCTGCTCGACCCACGCGGCGTGTCGGTGACGCTGTCGATGCTTTGCCCGACCGCCCGCCGGCTGCTCACCGCCGACATCGACTCCCCCTTCGACATCGTCGCCGGCGGCGCCGTGACGGACGGACAGCCGCACTGGGAAGGGCTCGATGCGCGCGAGACACTACCACCGGCGTTGAGCCGATCCACGCTGTGGGACTGGGAAGGGATCACCCGATGGGAGGAGCACGTGCTGCGGGTGCTCGCCGCCGGGCCTCCGGTGGATGGGATGCTCGCTCGCGTGCACGAGGCCGGCGTCCGGATCGAGCGGTGGCGGCCCGGGCATGGAACGACCCTGGCGCAGCACGTCGACGCGGCATTCGCGAACGACGCGCCGCTGCCTGACGCGACGCTGCCCGACGCGCTGCGGAACGTCGACGCGCTCGATACGCTCGCTCGTGCGAGCGTGCCTGCACCGCTCACGTGCAGCCCCCCGCCGGCCGGCCGTGCGGACGTCGACCGCCGGTTCGTGGCGCCGGCGTGGGACGCGCTTCGCGGCGCGGTCCTGCGCTATCTGGCCGGGCGCGCGATCGGCAACTGGACCGCCTGTCACACGTCCAGCGCGCGCGGCTGGGCTGCGACGTTCGCCGTGTCCTGCGCCGTGCTGCGCGTCGAGGCGGCGCGCGCCTGCCGCGACGCTGACCGCCTGCTGGACGCGGAGCTGCTGCTTCGCGCAGCGGCGGAGGCGGACCGGATCCTCGTGCACCTGGTCTCGCCGGCGGCGCTGGCGAGGAGGATTGGCGCTACGATCGATGCATCATGACTGTGAAGCTCGACGAACGCGGAGTCCTCGTCACGTGCCCGGGGTGCGGCACCGCCAACCGCATCGCCTTCGACCGCATCGGTGACAGCGCGCGCTGCCCGAACTGCAAGGCCGATCTGCCGCAGCCGGGCGCGCCAGCCGACGTGCGCGCCGACACCGACTTCGACGCCGCCATTGCGGGCGCCGCCGTGCCGGTGCTCGTGGACTTCTGGGCGCCGTGGTGCGGGCCGTGCCGGATGGTCGCGCCGGAGGTGGAGAAGGTCGCGGCGTCGATGCGGGGGAAGTTGCTGACGCTGAAGGTGAACACCGACGAGCTGCCGGCGCTCGCGCAGCGCTTCAGCGTGCGCTCGATTCCGACGCTTGCGGTGTTCTCGAACGGGCAGCTCGTCGAGCGGTCCGCCGGCGCCTTGCCGGCCGCCGGCATCCTGCAGCTCGTCGAGAAGGCCTACCAGCGGTTGTAGACGGGGCGCGGTGCGGGCGCGGCGGCGGCGGCCGCGGACGCAGCCGCGGCGCTCTTGCCCTTCTTCGACGGGGGAGGAGGCGGAGGGGCCTCCTCGACCGGCGCCGCCGCGGCCGGCAGCGCCGATTCCTCCACCGGTAGCTCCACCCGGCCTTCGAACGCGATCGCGGACTGATAGTTCAGCACGCCGCCGCCGCCGATCGACGAGACCTGACAGCGGACGACGCGTCCCTTGATCTGCGCCGGCTTGACGGGGCCTTCGAAGATGACGTTGACGCGCGTGCCCGGCACGAAGCGCGTCTTCCCCTCGACCAGCACGCCGCTCGCGGAGATGTTCACGAGCGTCACGGCGTCGCCGGGCGACAGCCGCATGCCCGTGATCGCGGGCACGGCGGATGCCGGATACCGCGTGTCGACGCGCTTGTTCGTCTCGACGGCCGCCGCTTCCCCTTTGCTCGCCATCACCGTTCTCCGCCATCAGCCCGGGGAAGGTAGAACTCCAGGACCAGAATCGACGCGCCTTCGCGCGACACCCAGACCTGTCCGCCGCTTCCGACGAGCGCCGTCCGCGCCTGCTGCAGCTCGCCGCGCATCTCGCGCCAGCCGCGCGGGTCGCCGCTGTCGAACACTTCCGGCGCGATGCCCTGCTGCGCGCCCGGGCCGTCCACCTGCATCACCGCCAGCACGTAGGCGCCCGGCGTCAGCCCCCGCGCCCGCCCGGCCCCGTCGTCCACGTCGACGTCGGCGAGCTCGACCGTCGCCCGCCCGCTCAGCATCGACACCCGGCGCGAGTCGGCGAAGGCGCCCAGCACGTCGACGATGGTGTCCGCCGGCAGCGCGATCGTCGAATCGCCGCTCGCCACGAGCAGCGAGAACTCGATGCCGTCTCCGAACCGGCGCGCCAGATCGGTTTCGAGCGTCGCCGCGACGTCGCGCGTCTTCGTGAGGGGCGCGGGCTCGACGGACAGCGGCGCGACGGCGCCGCCGCCGGCAAGCTTGCCGAGCGCGTCAACGAGCTGCCGGTGCGCGCGCTCGGCGATCGTGCGCGCGGCGATCTCGTCCGCCAGCGCCTTCCGGGCCGCCTTCTCGGATTCGACCGCCGCGAGCAGCGCGTCCTCGAGACGCCGGACCTCCGCGCTGCGCTCGTCGGCCGCGCGGTCGCGTTCGGCCGTGAGCCCCTCGATGGTCGCGCGGGCGTCGGCCAGCGCCGCTTCGAGCTCGCGCCGCGACGCGGCGTGCGTCTCCTCGAGCTCGCGCAGCCGGGCCGCATGCGTCTCCTCGAGCCCCGCGATCCGCTCGTCGAGCGATGCCTCCACCTCGCGGACCCGCGCGTCGTGCGCGGTCTCGAGCTCCTGGATGCGGGCCGCGTGCGAGTCGTAGGCCTCCGACAGCTTCGCGTCGAAGGCCGTGCGCTCGTCGGCGAGCTGCCCTTCGAGCTCCGCGATCCGGGCGGTCCGGGCCGCGGCCTCCTCTTCGCCGGAGGCCATGGACTGCGCCAGCCGCGCCTGCTCGCCCAGCGCGTCGTTCAGTGCGTCGCGCAGGGCTCCCGTGTCGGTTGCGTACCGCTCCTCGAGCTGCTGCAGCTGCTCGAGCGTGGCCTCCGCGCTGGTGCGCAGGCCGGCCTGTTCCGCCTCCAGCGCCTCGATTCGCGACGCCAGCTCGTTGGCAAGGCTCGTGCGCGACTCCAGCTCGCGGGCGAGCTGATCGCGCGCCTCTTCCGCCTGCCGGTGGTCCGACTCGAGCAGCTCGAGGCGCGACGTCAGGCCGGCAATCGTCGCGTCGCGGTCGTCGAGATCGAGCCGCAGCGCACCGGCGGCGTCGACGGCCTGCTGGCGCTCCAGCTCGATCGCGTCGATCCGCGCCGTCAGCTCGTCGATCGACTGCTGCCGTGCGTCCGCCTCGGCACGAACCACCGCCGCGGTCTCCACCAGCTGCTGCCGTTCCGCTTCGAGCGCCTCGATGTGGCCGCGCAGATCCGCGAGCTGCTCGTCGAGGCTGGCCGCACGCGAGGCGGCGTCGGCATCCGCCTGCGACCGTGCCTCCTCCAGCTCGGTCCTGAGCCGTGCGAGCTCCTCGTGGTGCGCTCGCACCAGCGCGTCCCGGCTCTCCTCCGCCTCCGCGAGGCGCCGTTCGAGCTCCGCGAGCTGCTCGTCGGCGGCCGCCTGGTCGGTTCCGGCGCGCCGCGCGAGCTCGAGATCCGAGAGCAGCCGGGCCCGCTCGGCCTCGTGCGCGGTCTCGAGCTCGGTCTGACGCGCCGCCGCATCGACCAGCGATTGCTCGAGCCGGCGCGCCTCCGTGACGTCGCGGAAATTGACGAGGGCGGAGGCGATGCCGTCGGGAGCGCCCGGGTGCGGGCTGGCATGCAGTTCGAGGGTGTGGCGCCCCCCTGTGAAGTCGACGAGCTCCACCTCGACCGAGCCGCGCTGCCCGTTCGCGGCGCGCTCGAGGAACGTCCGGCAGGCCTTCTGATCCCCCTCGGCGACGAGGGTGAGGATGGAACGACCGAGGACCTGCTCGAGTCCCGGGGCGCCGAGCATGGAGAGGCCTGCGCCGTTGACCGCGAGGAAGGTGCCGTCCGCACCCACGCGGCACAGCACGACCGGCTGCGCCTCGAGGACGGCGCGCAGGTGAGGCTCGCCCTCAATCGGGGCTTCCAGCCCCACAGCCTGGTTCGCGGCCGCCTTGCTCACGGCATGGCTATCGGCCGGAAATACAGAGAAGATTACTGACCGGCCAGACCTTTACGCCTCTTCACGCCACCGCGTGCGGCTGCCTGTCACGACCGCGGAGCGGCAGCCTCCCCCGTATCGCCGCCGCAGGCCAGCGTCATGCCAGCGGGACGATGCGGTCGACCGTCACACGCGAGACCGCGTGGTACATCGGCCGGGCACGGGCGTAGATCCTGCGCGCATGCGCGCGGCCCCAGTCCGTGCTCATCAGGTCCTCGTAAAGCGGCTTCAGGAACTTGCGGCGCCCCTGCCCCGTCAGGAATCGCTCGAGCGACGGCAGCGCCGGCTCGCAGCGATGCCGGATCGCGTGCCGCAGCCACGCGCAGAGGGGAACGACGGCGGCAGGACCAGCACGTCATGGCGTCCCCAGCGGTAGGGTCCGCCGATCGACTCGGCGGCCGTCATCATCCGCTCGAGATCGGCGAACTCGGCGTGCGCGAGCTCCAGCAGGGTCCCGCGGTCGGCGCGGGTTCGAGCCACTGCAGTGCCGCGGCATCGGGCGACGTCCGGTACCGGATGACGACCGTCGAGCGGTCCGCGGGCAGCGCGATTCGCACGCCCGGGCCGAGCAGCGGATCGGGCGCGCCGGCGGCGAACGGCAGCGACCGGCCGGCGGAGTCCGCGGCGTCGTCGATGACGAGGTCGCGCGCGTCGAGCGTCAGGTGCGTGGCGCCGGGGGCGGCGCGCACCGTGAGCGTCGCGGTGCCCTCGAGCACCCGCGCGTCGAAGTCGGCGCGCAGAGCGAGATCGACGTGCGTGACGCGCGCCTCGTCCGGGCGCGCGTGACTGTGCGGGTCGTGCACGGCCTCCGCCGGGCGTCGGTCAGCGGGAGGCGTAGACGCGCTGGCTGCCGTTCTGCTCGAAGGCGACGATGTTGTACTTCTCGGTGTAGGGGCCTTCCATGCCCGGGGAGCCCATGGGCATGCCGGGCACGGCGATCCCGACGACCTTCGGCTTCTCGCGGAGCAGCTGCCGCACGACGTCGGCGGGCACGTGCCCCTCGATGGCGTAGCCCTGCACCATCGACGTGTGGCAGGACTGGAGCTGCGGCGGGACACCGGCCGAGGTCTTCACGGCCGTCAGGTTCGGCAGGTCTTCGACCTTCGGCGCGAACCCGTTCGCACGCATGTGGTCAACCCACTTCGTGCAGCAGCCGCAGGTCGGGGTCTTGTAGACCGTGATCGGGATCGCGACCGGTCCCTGTGCGGCAGCGGGGATGATCAACGCAATCACGCCGAGGATGGCGGGCAGAATCGGGCGCATGCCGGAATTGTAGCGTAACGCTCCGGGCGCCCGCGCCGGCGCGCGTTCGTGGGCGTGCGCTCGTCGCGCCGCCGTGCCTGCCGGCGATCGAAGACGTCTGACCAGGTTGAGATCGTCGTCTGCGCGGGATACTGTAACTGTCGAACGGCGGTGGAGGTCGATTGACCGAGGTGTTGGAACCGGCGTCCGGCGCGATCCAGAACCCGCCCCGAAGCGCGGCCGCAAATAGCGCAACTGCTGAGTGTTAGCCGTGTGTGCGTCCTGCGGCCGTTGCTACCACATCCTTGACCTGACTGTGATCACTCTGATATTTCTCTCAGGTCGGAGCGACCGTGTCGCGTCCCGCCTGTACGGTAGCGAGGAGCTGTCGGCCCCCTCTCTCTCGCAGGCCGGCGCAGTCGGCTCCGCCGAGTTCCCTCGAGCGAGCCTGCAGCCGGCCGGTGCCGTGAAGGGCGCATGGCCGTGCGCCCGGGTGATTCCCGGATTGATGACCTGAGATGGCGCAGATCTTCCCCCGCAGTGCCAACACCTATGCCCGGGGCAGCATCGTGGTGCTCGTGGTGCTGGTGGCCACGCTCGGCGCGACGCTGTTCGCCTTGAGCAAGTCGACGTACGTGCACAAGGCCGGGATCGTCGTCCCACAGCCGGTGCAGTTCAGCCATCAGCACCATGCGGGCGGCATCGGGATCGACTGCCGCTACTGTCATACGACGGTGGAGACGGCGGCGTCGGCCGGCATTCCGCCGACGAAGACGTGCATGAACTGCCACTCGCAGATCTGGCTCGACAGCCCCTTTCTCGAGCCCGTGCGCGCCAGCTTCCGCGACAACGTCCCGCTGCAGTGGACGCGGGTGCACGACCTGCCCGACTTCGCGTACTTCAATCACAGCGTCCACGTGAAGAAGGGCATGGGGTGTTCGACCTGCCACGGCCGCGTCGACCGGATGCCGCTGATGTATCAGGAGGCCTCGCTCCAGATGGAGTGGTGCCTCGACTGCCATCGCAACCCCGAACGGTACGTTCGGCCGCGCGAGGCGGTGTTCCAGATGGATTACGTGCCGCCGCCGAATCAGCTCGAGCTGGGGCGCCGGCTGGTGGAGGAGTACGACATTCAGTCGCTGACCTCCTGTTCGACCTGCCACCGATGACCGGCCGTGCCGGCCGGCCCGGTCCGGCAGGACCCGGTCGTGCCGTGGACGCGCCAGGCGGGGCAGTGCCGCCGCGCGACGACTTCTGACATGAGCGCAGACAAGACGATCGACCTCGCTTCGGTGCGCACGACGTTCGCGTCGGGCGGCGGGAAGCAGTATTGGCGGAGCCTCGACGAGTTCGCCGACTCCCCCGAATTCCGCGATCTCGTGCAGCGCGAATTCCCGGAGCGCGCCTCCGAGTGGCTCGATCCGGTCGGCCGCCGCGGGTTCCTGAAGCTGATGGGGGCCTCGCTGGCGCTGGCCGGCGCCACCGCCTGTACGCGACAGCCCCCCGAACTGATCGTCCCGTACGTGCGGCAGCCCGAGGAGGTCGTGCCCGGCCAGCCGCTGTTCTATGCGACGGCGATGACCCTCGGCGGCATCGCCACCGGCCTGCTCGCCGAGAGCCACATGGGCCGGCCGACGAAGATCGAGGGGAACCCGGAGCATCCCTCCAGCCTCGGCGCGACGGACCTGTTCGCGCAGGCCTCGGTGCTGACGCTCTACGACCCGGACCGGTCGCGGTCGATCCGGCATCTCGGCGAGATCCGGCCCTGGACCGCATTCACCGCGGCGATGCGCTCCATTCAGACCGAGGTCGCGCCGGTTGCGGGGGCGGGCATCTGCTTCCTGTCCGAGTCGATCAGCTCGCCGACGCTCAAGGCGCAGATGGCGGAGCTGCGGGCCCGGCTGCCGGAGGCGCGCTGGTATCAGTACGACGCCGTTTCGCGCGACCAGGTCCATCTCGGCGCGCAGCTGGCCTTCGGTGAGCCGGCCGACGTGTACTACCGGCTCGCCGGCGCGCGCGTGATCGTCGCGCTCGACGCGGATCTGTTCGGACCGACGACGCCCGGGTCGGTGCGCTACGCGCGTGATTTCGCCGACGGGCGCCGGGTGCGCGGCGCGGCGGCGGAGATGAACCGCCTGTACGTCGCCGAGCCCACGCCGACGGCAACCGGGTCGGCGGCCGATCACCGGCTGCCGCTCGCGGCCGGACGCGTCGAGGCCGTGGCGCGGGCGATCCTCGCGGGAGTGCAGGGGGGCACCCCTCCCTCGCTCGGTTCGGAGGAGATCGACCGCTTCGTCGCGGCCGCGGTGAAGGATCTGGCCGCCTCCCGCGGCCAGTCGGTGTTCGTGGTCGGCGCGCGCCAGCCCGCGGCGGTCCATGCCGTGGCCCATGCCGTCAACGCGGCGCTCGGCAATCTCGGTGCGACGGTCGTCGTCACCGATCTGATCGCCGGCGACGGCACCTCGCAGATCGAGGGGCTCCGCGCGCTCGTCGAGTCGATGAACGCGGGCGCCGTGCGGCTGCTGGTCATCCTCGGCGGCAACCCGGTCTATGCCGCCCCGGCCGATCTCGGCTTCGCCGAGGCGCTCCGCCGCGTGCCCACGCGCGTGCACGTCTCGCTCTTCGAGGACGAGACCTCGGCGCAGTGCCACTGGCACGTCAACGGGACGCACTATCTCGAGGAGTGGAGCGACGCGCGCGGCCACGACGGCAGCGTGACGCTGGTCCAGCCGCTCATCGAACCGCTCTACCAGGGGCGGTCGGTTCACGAGGTCGTGGCGGTCTTCAGCGACCGGCCGGAGCGGCGCGGGTACGAGATCGTCCGCGAGTTCTGGCAGGCGGCGCCGGAGTTCGCGGCGCAGACGTTCGAGGAGGCGTGGCGCCGCTTCGTGCACGACGGCGTGCTGCCGGACAGCGCGCTGCCGCCGAAGGCGGTCGGCACGCCGCAGGTGCCCCCGCCGTCGGAGGCGGCGGCGCCGGCGGCCGGCGCCATCGAGGTCGACTTCGCGCCCGACCCGACGATCCACGACGGGCGGTTCGCGAACAACGGCTGGCTGCAGGAGCTGCCCAAGCCGATCACGAAGCTGACCTGGGAGAACGCGGTGCTCATGGCGTACTCCACCGCCGAGCGGCTGCGGGTCGGCAACGGCGACCACGTGTCGGTCACCGTCGACGGCCGGACGATCACCGGCCCGGTCTGGGTGCAGCCGGGGCACGCGCCGGACGCCGTGACGGTGTATCTCGGCTACGGCCGGTCGCGGGCCGGCCGCGTGGGCACCGGGATCGGCTACGACGCGTACGTGCTCCGGCCCGGCGGCGCCTCGTTCCTGCCCGGTGCGGAAGTCCGCCGCACCGGCGAGTCGACGCTGCTCGCCTCGACGCAGGGGCATCACTCGATGGAAGGGCGCGCGATCGTGCGCGCCGGCACGCTCGAGCAGTACCGGGAAGACCCCGGGTTCGCGCAGCACATGGCGCACGCGCCGGACCCGGACATGTCCATGTTCCCGCCGTTCCGCTACGAAGGCTACGCGTGGGGCATGGCCATCGACCAGACGGTCTGCACCGGCTGCTCGGCCTGCGTGGTCGCGTGCGTCGCCGAGAACAACATCCCGGTGATCGGACGCGAGCAGGTGATCCGCAGCCGCGAGATGCACTGGCTGCGCATCGATCGCTACTACGAGGGCAGCGTCGAGAATCCGGAGATCTTCCACCAGCCGATGCTCTGCCAGCACTGCGAGAACGCGCCGTGCGAGGTGGTGTGTCCGGTGGCGGCCACGGTGCACAGCGCCGAGGGCCTGAACGACATGGTCTACAACCGCTGCGTGGGCACGCGCTACTGCTCGAACAACTGCCCCTACAAGGTGCGGCGGTTCAACTTCCTGCTCTACGCGGACTGGGACACGCCGAGCCTGAAGCTGCAGCGCAACCCCGACGTCACGGTGCGCAGCCGCGGCGTCATGGAGAAGTGCACGTACTGCGTGCAGCGCATCAACGCGGCGCGGCAGACCGCGAAGGTCCAGGACCGGACGATCCGCGACGGCGAGATCAGGACCGCCTGCCAGCAGGCGTGCCCGACCGACGCCATCGTCTTCGGCGACATCAACGACCCGGACAGCCGCGTGTCGCAGCTCCGCAACCAGGCGCACAACTACCAGGTGCTCGGGGATCTCAACACGCGTCCGCGGACGACGTATCTGGCGGCGATCCGGAACGTCAACGCGGAGCTGGGCGGCGGGCCGGACGGTCACCGCGAGCCGCAGGTGGGCGTGCCCGAGCAGGTGCCGCCCCCGGGCATGTCGGAGACCAACAGCATGAGGCGGAGATAGCGGAATGGCCGACCGTCATCCCTCGATGGAATCGCACGCCGAGGCGCGCCCGGCCGGCATGGCCCGCGCACCGGTCTCCGACGTGGTCGAGCCCGGCCACTCGTTCGGGTCGATCACCGACAAGATCGCGACGGCGGTGCTCCGCCCCGGCTTCCTGCCCGGGTGGGTCGTCGGGTTCACGCTCGCCTTCGCCGTGGTGATGATGTTCTTCCTCGCGATCACCTGGCTGGTGATCAAGGGCACGGGGATCTGGGGCGTGAACCAGCCGGTGGGCTGGGGCTTCGCGATCATCAACTTCGTCTGGTGGATCGGCATCGGCCACGCCGGCACGCTGATCTCCGCGATCCTGCTGCTGTTCCGGCAGCGGTGGCGCATGTCGATCAGCCGCTTCGCCGAGGCGATGACGATCTTCGCCGTCATGTGCGCCGCGGTGTTCCCGGTCTTCCACACCGGGCGGCCCTGGCTGGCGGCCTACTGGCTGTTCCCGTACCCGAACTCGATGGGGCTCTGGCCGAACTTCAAGAGCCCGCTCATCTGGGACGTGTTCGCGGTCGGGACGTACGCGACCGTGTCGATCGTGTTCTGGTACGTCGGCCTGATCCCGGACCTGGCGACGATGCGCGACCGGGCGCGGTCGATCTGGGTGAAGCGGATCTACGGGGTCGTCTCGCTCGGGTGGCGCGGCTCCGCCAAGCACTGGCAGCGCTACGAGATGGCGTCGCTGCTGCTGGCGGGGCTGGCGACGCCGCTGGTCCTCTCGGTCCACACCGTCGTGAGCTTCGACTTCGCGGTGTCGATCCTCCCGGGCTGGCACGCGACGATCTTCCCGCCCTACTTCGTCGCCGGCGCCATCTACTCCGGGTTCGCGATGGTGCTGACGCTCGCGATCCCGATCCGTGCCTACTACGGCATGGAGGACTTCATCACGATGCGCCACATCCAGAACATGGCGAAGGTCATGCTGGCGACCGGGCTCATCGTGTTCTACGGGTATGCGGTCGAGGCCTTCATGGCGTGGTACAGCGCCACGTCCTGGGAAGGCTTCATGATGAAGAACCGCATGTTCGGGAACTACTGGTACATGTACTGGGCGCTGATCTTCTGCAACGGGCTCGTGCCCCAGCTGCTCTGGTTCAAGAAGGTCCGGATGAACGTCGGCCTGCTGTTCGCGATCGCGATCGTCGTGAACATCGGCATGTGGCTCGAGCGCTACGTCATCGTCGTCACCAGCCTGTCGCGCGACTTCCTGCCCTCGTCCTGGAGCATGTACTCCGGGACGATGTGGGACTGGATGACGTACGTCGGCACGCTCGGCCTGTTCGTCTGGCTGATGTTCCTGTTCCTGCGGGTGCTGCCGATGATCTCGATGTTCGAGATGCGCACGATCATCCCGCCCGCGAAGGTCAAGTCGGAGGGCGCCCACTAGGGCGGCAGACGCATGGCACACGAGCAGACGTCATCGCCGTCCGAGCCGTTCGGCCTGCTGGCCGAGTTCGACTCGCCCACCGCCATCGTCGATGCGGCGCGGCGGGCACGGGAGGCCGGCTACACGAAGATCGACGCGTTCACCCCGTTCCCGATCCACGAGCTGGACGAGGCGCTCCGGCTGCGCCGGACGATCCTCCCGTGGCTCGTGCTGGGCGGCGGGATCGCCGGCATGCTGGCCGGCTTCGCGCTGCAGTACTGGACGTCGGTGATCGACTACCCGATCAACATCGGCGGGCGGCCGCTGGCCAGCTGGCCGGCGTTCATCGTCCCGGCGTTCGAGACGACGATCCTGTTCGCCGCGCTGACGGCGGTGATCGGGATGATCGCGCTCAACGGGCTGCCGCAGCCCTATCACCCGGTGTTCAACGTGCCGGCGTTCGGCAACGCGTCGGGCGATCGCTTCTTCCTGAGCATCGAGCGCGCCGACCCGCGGTTCGACCAGACCGCGACGCGGCAGTTCCTCGAGAGCCTGCATCCGCTGGGAGTGTCCGACATTGCTGCGTAAGAGCCCGCTGCTGCTGATCGCGGTGCTGGCGCTCGCCGGATGCCGCCAGGACATGCACGACGGCCCGCGCGTCGAGCCCTACGAGGCGTCCGAGATGTTCGCCGACGGCAGCGGCGCCCGGATTCCGCCCGAAGGCACCGTCCCGCGCGGCTTCCTGCGCGACGACGAGCTGCGCTACACCGGCAAGGAGGGAGGCCAGCACGCCGACCTGTTCCCGTTCCCGGTCACCCGCGAGGTGCTCGAGCGCGGCCGGGAGCGCTTCAACGCGTTCTGCACGCCGTGCCACGGCGCCACCGGCATGGGCAACGGCATGGTCGTGCAGCGCGGGTTCCGGCCGCCGCCGTCGCTGCACGACGAGCGGCTGCGCTCGTCGCCGGTCGGGTACTACTTCGACGTCATGACCAACGGCTTCGGCGCGATGCAGGACTACCGCTCCGCCGTGAGCGTGGACGATCGGTGGGCCATTGCGGCCTACATCCGCGCGCTGCAGTACAGCCAGCGCGCGACGCTGGCGGACGTGCCCGAGAGCCGTCGCGGCGAGCTCGACGCCCCCGAGGGCGCGCAGCCGTCCGCGGCGCCCGCGCCGGGGAGTGGACACTGAGGCATGACTGAAGCGGGCATCACTGAAGCCACCTATCGCCTGCCGCCGAGCGCCGCGGGCATCCAGCGGCTGGCCATTGGCGTCGGGGTCGCCGGACTGGCCCTGTGCGCCGTGGGGTACGCCTCCAGCCACGAGCAGTTCTTCCGCTCGTATCTCATGGCCTACGTGTTCTGGAGCGGCGTCGCGCTGGGGTCGCTGGCCTGGCTGATGGTGCAGCACCTGTCGGGCGGCGCCTGGGGCGTCGTGTCGCGCCGCGTCTTCGAGGCGGCCAGCCGGACCGTGCCCTTCATGGCGCTGCTGTTCGTGCCCCTGCTCTTCGGCATGCACGAGCTCTATCTGTGGGCCCGGCCCGAGGTGGTCGCCGACGATCCGGTCCTGCAGTTCAAGGCGGCGTACCTGAACGTGCCGTTCTTCGTCGTGCGGGCGGTGATCTACTTCGTCATCTGGTCGGCGCTGGCCTGGACGCTCTCGGCCTGGTCGCTGCGCCAGGACCGCGAGCCGGACCAGGCGCTGGCGCTGCGGATGCAGCGGCTGAGCGGCGGCGGCCTCGTGCTCTACGCCGTCACGGTCCTGTTCATGTCGGTAGACTGGATGATGTCGGTCGACCCGCACTGGTTCTCGACCATCTACGGGATCCTGTTCATGGGCGGGCAGGGCGTGGCGGCGATGGCCTTCGCCATTGCGGTGCTGGTCCTCCTGGCGCGCGTCGAGCCGATGGCGCGCGTGATCGGGCCGTCGCACCTGCACGACCTCGGGAAGCTGCTGCTGGCCTTCGTGATGCTGTGGGCCTACTTCAACTTCTCGCAGTTCCTCATCATCTGGTCGGGCAACCTGCCGGAGGAGATTCCCTGGTACCTCGTGCGGCTGCGCGGCGGCTGGGAGTGGGTGAGCCTGCTGCTCGTGGTCGGGCACTTCGCGCTGCCGTTCCTGCTGCTGCTCAACCGCGACCTGAAGCGGACGGGCTCGACCGTCGCGGCGATCGCGGTGCTGCTCATCGTGTTCCGGCTGATCGACGTCTTCTGGCTGCTCGGTCCGGAGCACGGCCAGGAGCTGGTCCGCGTGCACTGGCTCGACATCGTCGCGCCGGTGGCGCTCGGGGGCATCTGGGTCGCGCTGTTCCTCTGGCAGCTCGGGACGCGTCCGCTGCTGCCGCTCGGGGAGCCGACGCTGGACGAGGCCATCGCGCAGGGCCGGCACTGACGGGTACGGGGGAGCTTCGCGAGGCATGCCGGTTGATTCCGCATCGACGGATTGAAGACGATGAGTGAGACGCACCAGCCGCCCCAGGATCCGAGAGTGGTCGGCCACGAGACGTCCGACGCCGAGGTCGGCCCGCTGCTCAAGTTCGCGGTGTTCCTGACCATCGTCGTCGCCGTCGTCTCGGCGCTGACGATCGGGCTCTACAACTATCTCGACGCCCGCGAACTGGCGCTGAAGGCCCCGCGCTATCCGCTCTCGACGGCGCAGCGGCCGCTGCCTCCCGCGCCGCGGCTGCAGACGACGCCGTTCATGGACGTGCAGCAGCTGCACCGGGACGACGCGCGGTTCCTGACCCGCTACACGTGGGTCGATCGCGGCGCGGGCGTGGTGCGCATTCCGGTGGATCGGGCGATCGACGTGCTGGCGGAGCGGGGGCTTCCGCACCGCGAGCCGGCGTCGGAGGAGGGGACGTCGCCACAGGCGCCGGCCCCGCAACAGCCGGAGGCCGCGACGCCGCCGCAGTAGGCCCTGCCGAGGGAGCAGGACCCGCTGCGCGGACGGCCGTGCCGGCGGGTGAGAAGACGATGAAGAGACTGGCTTCGGTTCTCGTGCTGATGCTCGCCGCGGCGGCGGTTGCCGCCGCCCAGGAGGCCGTGCGGTCGCCGCAGGAGCGGCCGCTCACGAGTGCGCCGCCGGCCAACGCGATGCCGGCGCTGATCCAGGAGATCGGGCTGGATCAGAAGCTGAACGAGCAGCTGCCGCTGTCGCTGGGGTTCCGCGACGAGGCCGGGCGGGACGTGGAGCTCGGGACGTACTTCGGCAAGCGGCCGGTGATTCTGGCGCTCGTGTACTACGAGTGCCCGATGCTCTGCAATCAGGTGCTGAACGGGCTCACGTCCACGCTGCGGACGCTGAACCTGGACGTGGGGCGCGACTTCGACGTGGTCGCCGTCAGCTTCGACCCGGGCGAGACGCCGGAGCTGGCCCGGGGCAAGAAGGCGTCGTATGTCGAGCGCTACGGCCGCGAGGGGGCGGAGGCCGGCTGGCACTTCCTGACGGGTGACGAGCGCGAGATCTCGGCGCTGACGCGCGCGGTGGGGTTCCGCTACGCCTACAACGCCGAGGTCGATCAGTACGCGCACCCGAGCGGCGTGATGGTCGCGACGCCGGACGGCCGGCTGTCGCACTACTTCTACGGCATCGAGTACGCGCCGCGCGATCTCCGGCTGGCCATCGTCGACGCGTCGGAGCGCCGCATCGGCAGCCCCGTCGACCAGCTGCTGCTGGCGTGCTTCCACTACGATCCGTCGAGCGGGAAGTACAGCCTGGCGGTCATGCGGCTGGTTCGCGTGGTCGGCGTGATCACGATCGTGGCGATGGGCGCCACCGTCGTGCTGCTGCGCCGGCGGGAGCGGCAGGGGCCGCGTCGCGGCGGCCCGAAGGCCTGAGGCCGCGGCCGGAACGGATCCCGAGACGAGCGCACATGCAGTCCATTCCCTTCTTCCCGGAACAGGCGTCCACCATGGCATCGCGGGTGGACAACCTGTACTTCTACATCACGGCCGTCACGACGTTCTTCGCCGTGCTCGTGACGGTGCTGGTGATCCTGTTCGCGATCCGGTACCGGCGGCGGCACGCCGACGAGATCGGCGAGCCGATTCACGGGTCGCTCGCGCTGGAGATCGTCTGGACGGGGATTCCCTTCGTCCTCGCGATGACCATGTTCGTCTGGGGCGCGAGCGTGTTCATGGCGATCGCGCGGGTGCCGTCGGAGACGCTGGACATCTACGCCGTCGGCAAGCAGTGGATGTGGAAGTTCCAGCACCGGGAGGGGCAGCGGGAGATCAACGAGCTGCACGTGCCGGTGAACACGCCCGTCCGGGTCATCATGACGTCGGAGGACGTGCTGCACGACCTCTACTTCCCGTCGTTCCGGGTGAAGATGGACGCCATTCCGGGGCGCTACACGCAGCTCTGGTTCACGGCCACGCAGACCGGCCGCTTCCACCTCTTCTGCGCCGAGTACTGCGGCACGAACCACTCCGGCATGATCGGCAGCATCGTCGTGCTGCCGCAGGAGGAGTACGAGGCGTGGCTCGGCGGCGCGGCGCCCGGCGAGACTCTTGCGCAGCAGGGCGAGAAGCTGTTCACGCAGTTCGCGTGCATCACGTGCCACAGCCCGACGGCGGCGGTCCAGGGGCCGCTGCTCAACGGGCTGTTCGGGCAGACCGTGCAGTTGACGAACGGCAACAGCGTCGTCGCCGACGCCGATTACATCCGCGAGTCGATCCTGAACCCGCAGGCGAAGATCGTCGCGGGCTACCCGCCGATCATGCCGACCTTCCAGGGGCAGGTCAGCGAGGAGCAGATTCTCGCGCTCACGGAGTACATCCGCTCGCTGCCGCCGGCCGAGGGAGGCGCGACCTCCACGGCGGCGCCGCAGCAGTAGAAGGACGAGCAGGGCTATGTCGACACCGATCACCGGCACCGGCAGCGCCGTTCCGGCGGCCGCGCTTCCCGAGCGCCACTACCTGAACGCGTCGCATGGACTCAAGAGCTGGCTGCTCACGACCGACCACAAGCGGATCGGCCTGCTCTACCTGTTCACGATCACGTTCTTCTTCCTGCTGGGCGGGATCTTCGCGCTGCTGGTGCGCCTGCAGCTGCTGAGCCCGGGCGGGGCCATCATGACGCCGGACGCGTACAACCGCGCGTTCACCATGCACGGCGTCATCATGGTGTTCTTCTTCCTGGTGCCGTCGATCCCCGCGACGCTCGGCAACTTCCTGCTGCCGATCATGATCGGCGCGAAGGACCTGGCGTTCCCGCGGATCAACCTGCTGTCCTGGTATCTCTTCGTCATCGGCGGGATCTTCGGGCTGGCCTCGCTGGCCGGCGGCGGCGTCGACACGGGGTGGACCTTCTACACGCCGTACAGCTCGATGGCGTCGAACAGCCGGGTGCTGACGGGCGCCTTCGGCATCTTCGTCGCCGGCTTCGCGTCGATCCTGACGGGGCTGAACTTCATCGTCACGACCCACCGGATGCGCGCGCCGGGGATGACCTGGTTCCGGATGCCGTTGTTCGTCTGGGCGCAGTACGCGACCAGCATGATCTTCATCCTCGGCACGCCGGTCATCGCGATCTCCATCCTGCTGGTGATGTTCGAGCGCGTCCTGCGCGTCGGCATCTTCGATCCGTCGATCGGCGGCGACCCGGTGCTCTTCCAGCATCTCTTCTGGTTCTACAGCCACCCGGCGGTCTACATCATGGTGCTGCCGGGGATGGGCGTGATCTCGGAGCTCATCGCGGCGTACTCGCGCAAGAACATCTTCGGCTACGCGTTCGTCGCCTTCTCGAGTCTCGCCATCGCGGTGGTCGGCTTCCTCGTCTGGGGGCACCACATGTTCGTGGCGGGCCAGACCCCCTACGCGGCGCTCCTGTTCTCGGTGCTGTCGTACATCGTCGCGATCCCGTCGGCGATCAAGACGTTCAACTGGACGGCGACGCTCTACCGCGGGTCGATCTCGTACGACACGCCGATGCTCTACGCGTTCGGGTTCCTGGGGCTCTTCCTGGTCGGCGGCCTGACGGGGCTGTTCCTGGCCGCGGCCGGGCTGGACGTGCACGTGCACGACACCTACTTCGTCGTCGCGCACTTCCACTACATCATGGTGGGTGGCACGCTGATGGCGTACCTCGGCGGGATGCACTACTGGTGGCCGAAGATCACCGGCAAGCTGTATCCGGAGGGCTGGGCGAAGCTGAGCGCGCTCATCGTCTTCATCGGCTTCAACCTGACGTTCTTCCCGCAGTTCATCGTCGGGTACCTCGGCATGCCGCGGCGCTACGCGATGTATCCGCCGGAATTCCAGGTCTACAACGTGATGTCGACGGCCGGCGCGACCGTCCTCGGCGTCGGGTACCTGCTGCCGATGATCTATCTCACCTGGTCGTGGTTCTACGGCAAGCCGGCGGGGAACAACCCGTGGAACGTCAAGGGGCTCGAGTGGGAGACCACCTCGCCGCCGCCCACGTTCAACTTCGACGAGACGCCGATCGTGACCGACGCGACCGTGCTCTACGGCCACCCGGAGGAGGTCAAGGTTGCCTGAAGCGGCGGTGACTCATCACGGCGCGCCTGCCATCCCGCGCCTGCAGCACCACTTCGACACGATGGCGCAGCAGAAGGAGGCTGCGACCCTCGGGATGTGGGTGTTCCTGGTCACGGAAGTCCTGTTCTTCGGCGGGATGTTCTGTGCCTACATGATCTACCGGATGTGGCACTACGACGGGTTCGTGGCGGCCAGCCAGGAGCTCGACCTCGCGCTGGGCGGCATCAACACCGCCGTCCTGATCGGGTCGTCGCTGACCGTCGCGCTCGCCGTGCACGCGGCCCAGACCGGGAAGCAGCGGCAGCTCGTCTGGCTGCTGGTGGCGACCCTCGTGCTCGGCGCGGCGTTCCTCGGGATCAAGTACATCGAGTACTCGTCGAAGTTCCAGCTGCACGAGGCGCACCATGCGGCGGCGATGATCCGGCTCTTCCCGGCGGCCGGCTGGTTCGAGGTCACCGGGGACCTGGCCCCGCTCGCGGGCGGGATGCGGCTCTTCATGGTGCTCTACTTCGGCATGACCGGCCTGCACGCGATTCACATGATCATCGGCATCGGCATCCTCGCCGTGATCCTGCGGATGGCCATCAAGGGCGAGTTCACGTCCCAGTGGTACGCGCCGGTCGAGATCTTCGGCCTCTACTGGCACTTCATCGACATCGTCTGGATTTTCCTGTTCCCGCTGCTCTACCTGGTGAACAGGCACGGATAAGGGCGCACGGCATGTCTGCTTTCCAACCACAGGACGCGGAGCTGCACGAGCACGTCATCCCGGCGAAGGTCTACTACACGATCTTCGCCGCCCTGATGGTGCTGACGGTCGTCACCGTGGCCGTCGCGTGGGTCGACCTCGGCCTCCTGAACATCGTCGTCGCGCTGGGCGTGGCCGTCCTGAAGGCCTCGCTCGTCGTGCTCTACTTCATGCACGTGCGCTACGCGTCCCGGCTGACATGGGTCGTCGTCGGCTCGGGCTTCTTCTGGCTCTTCATCCTGCTGTCGATCGTCCTGTCGGACTACCTGACCCGCGGCTGGATGGCCCCGCCCAATCTTGTGCATTAGTTCCCGGGCTTTGGACTTTGGGCTTCAGGCTTCAGGCTCCGGGGCATACCGGGAGCCTGATGCTCACCCGGGGAGGGTTCGCGG
>CAYUPN010000003.1:22497-26659 GCA_964446605.1 uncultured Bifidobacteriaceae bacterium
GCCCAAAGTCCAGTAGCGAGCCGAAGGCGACCGGTCAGGCCTTCGGCGTCAGCCCTTTGAGCGCGCGCACCTTCATCGGCAGGCCGAACAGGTCGATGAAGCCGCGCGCCGCCGTGACGTCGTAGCCCTTCATCGCGAAGCTGGCCAGCCTCGTGTCGTACAGCGAGGTCGGCGACGTCGCGCTGACGGCGGTCGCGCGCCCCTTGAACAGCTTCACCCGCACCTTGCCGGTGACCGTGGCGCTGGCCGCGTCGACGAAGGCCTGCAGCGCCTCGCGCAGCGGGTGGAACCACTGGCCGTAGTAGACCAGCTCGCCGTAGCGCAGGGCCGCCTGCTGCTTGTAGTGGTAGAGCTCGCGCTCGAGGCAGAGCTGCTCGAGCGCCTTGTGCGCCTCGTACAGAATCGTCCCGCCCGGCGTCTCGTAGACGCCGCGGCTCTTCATTCCCACCAGCCGGTTCTCGACGAGCGTCACCTGCCCGACGCCGTGCCGGCCGCCGATCCGGTTGAGGGCCTCGATCAGGTCGTGTCCGGCGCGCCTGAAGCGCTTCCCGTTGACGGAGACCGGGTTGCCGGCCTGGAAGCCGATCTCGACGTACTCCGGCCGGTTCGGCGCCTTCGTGACGGGCGCGCTGATCGTGTAGACCTGATCCAGCGGCTCGCGCGCCGGGTCCTCGATCTCCGCGCCTTCGTGCGAGATGTGCCAGAGATTGCGGTCCTGCGAGTAGATCTTCTTCTTCGTCTGGGTGATCGGGATGCCGTGGCGCCGGGCGTACTCGATCGCGGTCTCGCGATCGGTCAGGCCGTCGGCCAGGAACCGCGGGTCCTTCCAGGGGGAGATGATCGTCAGCTTCGGGTCGAGCGCCATGCAGGTGAGCTCGAACCGCACCTGGTCGTTCCCCTTGCCCGTGGCGCCGTGGGCGACCGCATCGGCGCCGGTCTCGTGGGCGACGTCGACCTGTGCCTTCGCGATGAGCGGCCGCGCGATCGACGTCCCGAGCAGGTAGTCCCCCTCGTACGTCGCATGCGCCCGCAGCATCGGGAAGCAGTACTCCTCGGCGAACTCCCGCCGGAGATCCCGGACGACGACCTCGTCGGCCCCGCTCTTCCGCGCCTTCCGCTCGATGCCTTTCAGCTCGCTGCCCTGCCCGAGCTCCGCGGCGAAGGCGACCAGCCGGACGCCGGGATAGCGTTCCTTGAGCCAGGGAAGGATGACGGAGGTATCAAGCCCGCCGGAGTAGGCGAGGACGATCTTCTTCGGAGCGGTGTCGGCCATCAGGGTTCCTCGAACGGATGAGAAACCCTGAATGTACTACGAATCCCGGGCGTGACGGCCGCGTCGTCCGTCGGAAGCCGGCACAACAGGGGCGACGCGGGCGCCGCCCCCCGGGTGAGTGTGCTGCGCGCCGCTACACGCCGGCGGCGGAATCGCCCTCGTCCTCGATCCCCAGCACGGCACGCACGAAGGTCGGCTCCGGCAGCGCGCCGAGGATCTCGATCGACTCGTTGACGATCGTCTTCGGCACGCCGGTGACCCGGTACTTCCGCGCCAGATCGTAGAACTCCGTGGCCTGGACGGTCACGGCGGTGATGTTGGGATTCTCGAGCGCCATCCGGTTTGCGAGGCCCACGGCCCGCGGACAGTGCGGTCACGTGGGGGTGACGAACACCTCGATGCGCCTGGGCTCGGCGACGGTCGCCAGCAGCCCGACGCTGTCCTCGCTGAGCGCCATGTCACTGGCGCCCCCGGCAGCCAGGATCGCGTCGACGAGCGACATGAAGTCGTAGCCGGCCGGCGCCCCCAGCATGCGGATGCGCGTGTCCTGCCCGTCGACGAGCAGCGCCAGCCCCGGCGCCCGGTCGATGCCGTACTCGGCGGCACGCTCCTGCTCGAGGACGAGGTTCACCTCGTCGACGACGATCCGCTCGGTGAGCGCGGTGAGCTCGCCGAGGATGCGCTTCGTGTCGTCGCAGGTCTCGCAGCCGATCGTCTGGGTGAAGAACAGGATCGTGACCGTCTGCTTCATGTCCGCGAACATCTCGCGGAGAGTCTGCTGATCGCTGGCTGACAGTAGGGACATGTCGCTCCCGGGAAAAAGGGCCGGCCCGGCCGCAGCGGCCGCTGACGGCCTCTCCGCGATTATCCCACGTGCTAGCATCCCGGGTATGACGTCGCGCCTGAGCTGGCGTTCCGCGCGGATCGCGCTGGTTGCGCTGGCCGCGATGCTGGCGGCTGCCGAGCGTCCGGTCCGTCTCGACGCGCAGCCTCCCGCCGCGCCAATCGAGTACACGCTGTCCTTCCCCGAGCCGCAGCACCGGTGGATGCAGGTGGAGGCCGTGTTCGGCGCGCTCGGCGATGCGCCGCTGCGGGTCCGGATGAGCCGCTCGTCGCCCGGCCGCTATGCGCTGCACGAGTTCGCGAAGAACGTCTACGACATGCAGTTCGAGGACGGCCGCGGCCGCTCTCTCGACGCGGCCCGTCCGAGCCAGCACGAGTGGGAGGTCGCCGGACACGACGGCACGGTGAAGGCCCGCTACCGCGTGTTCGGCGATCGCGTCGACGGGACGTACCTTGCCATCGACTCCACGCACGCGCACATCAACATGCCGGCGGCCCTGCTGTGGTCCGAGTCGCTGCAGGACCGCCCGGCCCGCGTGACGTTCCGCCAGCCCGAGGGCGCGTCGTGGCGGGTCGCCACCCAGCTGCTGCCGACGGGCGACCCGCTCGTCTTCACCGCGCCGAACCTGCAGTACCTCATGGACAGCCCGGCCGAGTTCAGCGCGTTCACGCTCCGCGAGTTCCCCGCGCCGCCCGGCAGCGGGACGCCGCCGATCCGCATCGCGCTGCACCACCTCGGCTCCGACGCCGACGCGGACGCCTTCGCCCGCGACGTCGGGCTCATCGTCGAACAGGCGCACCGGCTGTTCGGCGAGTACCCGGCCTTCGAGGGCGGCGCGTACACGTTCCTCGCCGACTACCTGCCCTGGGCGAGCGGGGACGGCATGGAGCACCGCAACAGCACGGTCCTGACCGGTCCCATCTCGCTCTCGTCCGGCCGGCTGCGCGCACTCGGCACCGTCGCGCACGAGTTCCTCCACGTCTGGAACGTCGAGCGGATCCGCCCGGCGTCGCTGGAGCCGTTCGATTTCGCGCGCGCCAACGTGACCGGCGAGCTCTGGCTCGCCGAGGGCGTGACGAGCTACTACGACGACGTGCTGCTGGCGCGCGCGGGGCTGATCGATTTTCCCGAGCTGCTGTCGCGGCTGTCCTCGACGGTGGAGACGGTGATGCGGAGCCCGGCGACGCAGTTCCGCTCGGCCGAGGACATGAGCCGGATGGCGCCGTTCGTCGACGCGGCGAGCTGGATCGATCGGACGAACTGGCAGAACACCTACATCTCGTACTACACGTTCGGCGCCGCGATCGGGTTCGGGTTCGACCTCGCGATCCGGGAGCGCACGAACGGGCGCGCGTCGCTCGACGACTTCATGCGCGCCATGTGGCGGGCGCACGGCCGTCCCGGCGGGACACGCCCGGGCTACGTCGATCGTCCCTACACGATCGACGACGTCGAGGCGCGCCTCGCCGAAGTGATCGGGGATGCCGCGTTCGCGCGCGAGCTGCTGAGCCGCCACGTGCGCGGCCGCGAGGTGATCGACTACGAGCGCCTGGTCCGGCAGGCGGGGCTCGTGCTCCGTCCGCGTACTCCCGGCCGCGCCTCGCTCGGCCCGCTGGAGATCGAGCGCGCACCGGACGGCATCCGCGTCGCCGGCCCCGCCGTCATCGGCTCGGCCGCCTACCGCGCCGGCCTCGGCGAAGGGGACGTCATCACGTCCATCGACGGCGACGCCGTGGGGACGCCCGAGCAGCTGGACGCGGCGCTTCGCGGCCGCGCGCCGGGGTCGACGGTGACGATCGGCTGGCGCCGCCGTGGCGGTGAGACCGCGCGCGCCGAGGTGGTGCTGGATCAGGACCCGGCCGTCGCGATCGTGCCGGTGGAGTCGACGGGTGGCACGCCGACGGAGGCGCAGCGCGCCGTCCGCCGCGCGTGGGTGGGAACGGAACGCTAGCGTCAATCGAGGGCTCATGGATCGTCGAACGCTCCTCTCGTCGCTTCCCGTGCTCCTGGCCGGCGCATCGGCCTCGGCCGCCGGCCGGTCCCTG